>JAYVSF010000898.1:0-6106 GCA_043775605.1 Myxococcales bacterium | reverse complement strand
AGCACCGCGAACCGGTGGCCGCCCATCGCCGCGACCAGGGCCCGGACCGGCAGACCGGTGACCGCGGCGGCGCGCAGCCGGGCGTCGTCGAACGGCAGGTTGGCGGGCGTCGGCGTTGGTCCGTCGCCGGCGGTGAAGCCGACGTAATCGGCCGCGATCGCCGCCCGGATCGCCGGCCAGCGCGCGGCCCGGCGCGCCGCCAGGCCCTGGACGTCGGCGACGCTGACCATGACCCGCACGCCCGGCGACGGGGTCAAGACCCCGGCCTCGACGTCGAAGCGGCCGTCGCTCCAGGTGTGGAGGTCCCACAGCGCCTCGCGGATCTTGATCTGCAGGATCGTGCGCAGGGTCGACGCCGCGATCGCGCCGTGCTCGACCAGGCGGGTGCCGAGCGGGCCGGGCGTGACCTCGTCGGCGAGCGCCGCCGCCAGCAGCTGATCGTCGACGTGGCCGGCGCCGCGCAGCATCTGGCCGAGCTGCTCGGTCGGCTCGGTCGACGTCGCCCACACCACCGCGCCCGACTCGAGCCGGAAGATCCGGGTCACGCCCTGGCCGTCGTCGACGATCAGCCGGCCGGAGATCTGGCGCCGCCCGATCCACTCGAGGACGTCCGCGATCGCCATGGTCGAGAACTGACCTCGTAGCACCTCGCCAGGGTAGCAGACCGGGCGGGTGCGCCATCGCCTTCGATCCGCTACAGTACCGGCATGTCGGAGCGTCGCGCACCCTTCCGGATCGACGTGCGGTCACTGGTGATGGTCGGGCTGGCGGTCGTGGTCGCCGGCACGATGGCGGCGCTGTTCGTGTGGATGACGCCGCGGGCCGCCGCGCGCGAGATCAAGGCGGCGTGCGCCGGGCTGCAGGCCGAGCCGGTCAACACCGTCCTCGGCAAGCTGCCGGTCCAGGCGCCCGACCTGGTCGCGCCCGACAACACCGGCCGCCAGGTCCACCTGTCGGAGCTACGCGGCAAGGTCGTGGTCCTCAACTTCTGGGGCTCGTGGTGCAGCGTCTGCAAGTCGGAGAAGCCGTCGCTGTCGGACTTCACCCGCGACCTGGCCCAGGACGGCTTCGAGGTGGTGACGGTGGCGTCGGACGCGAGCTGGGACGCGATCCAGCGGGTCCTGCCCAACGGCGCGCCCTACCGGGTGCTGCTCGATCAGACCGCCGAGGACGGCGAGGTCGGCGCGCTGGCCCACAGCTGGGGCGTCAAGGCCGTGCCCGAGAGCTTCATCATAGACAAGAAGGGCGTCGTCCGCATGTACCTGGTCAACAAGCGCGACTGGCGCGGCGACATCGCCCGCACCTGCATCCAGTCCCTGATCGACGAGTAAGGTGCGCTCGAGCGCCAGGAGGTCGTGATGGCGCGGATCCTGGTAGTCGACGACGAGATCGACATCGTGCGGATGGTGGCCAAGGTGCTCACGGCGCGCGGCCATCAGGTCGAGGCCGGCCGTGACGGCGTCGACGCGGTCGAGCGGGTCCGCCGGGCGCCGCCCGATCTGGTCCTGGTCGACGCCGGCCTGCCCGGGGTCGACGGCGTCGAGGTCTGCCGGCGGCTCAAGGCCGACCCCGAGACCCGGGGGGTGCCGGTGGTGCTGCTCACCGCGGGCGAGCTCAGCCTCGCCGACGTCAGCAACGATCACGGCCTCGGCGCGGACGGCTACGTCATCAAGCCGTTCGTGCGCGAGGTGCTGCTGGCCAGCGTCGACCGGCTGCTGGGCAAGCCCTCTTCGTGAAGATCGGGTTCACGATCCTCACCGGCTTCCTCGGCGCCGGCAAGACCACGACCCTCAACCGGATGCTGGCAGCGCCCCACGGCCGCCGGCTGGCGGTGCTGGTCAACGAGCTCGGCCGGATCGCGATCGACTCCAAGCTGATCGTCCACCGCGGCGGCGACGTGCTCGAGCTGGCCGGCGGCTGCGTGTGCTGCAAGGTCGACGTCAAGAACGACCTGTGGGACGGCATCGCCGAGGTCGTGGCCCGGTCCGCGCCCGAGCAGATCGTGCTCGAGACCACCGGCATCGCCGAGCCCGAGGCGATCCTCGACGGGCTCGATCGAGTCGGGGCCAGCGTCCGCGCGCTGATCGAGCCGGTCGGCGTGATCTGCGTGGTCGACGCGGCCGACGGCGCCGCCCAGCTCGACCGCCGTGCGGAGGCCCGGGCCCAGCTCGCCGCCGCCGACCGGGTGCTGCTGCGCAAGCTCGACCGCGCGACCGCCGCCCAGGTGACCGCGACCCGGGGCCGGCTGGTGGGGTCGCCGGCCGAGCTGGCCAGCTTCCCCGACTCCGACGACGGCGCGATGGCGATGACCGGGTGGCTGCTGGAGCACCGCGGCCGGCGGCCCGCGACCGGCGCGCCCCGCCCTCGCCACGCCCACGATCACGGCCGCGGCCACCACCACGCCGGCCAGCTGGCCGCGGCGATCTTCGCCGATCCGGCGCCGCTCCTGCCCGACGCGGTGATGGCGGTGCTGACCGGGCTCGGCGACCGCCTGGTCCGGGCCAAGGGCTTCGTCCGGCTGGCGGACGACCCTCAGGCCGGCTTCATCGAGCGGGCCGGGTCGGTGCTCGAGCTGCGCCGGGGCCTGGCCTGGTCGGGGCCGCCGTGCACCGAGCTGGTGCTGATCGGCGACGACCTCGACGAGGCCGAGCTGCGGCGGGCGCTGTGGGCCTGCCGCGCCGCTGGCTGAGAGGGTTGGTCAGAATGAGGTCTCCGAAGACTCGGCGGGGCGCGCCGACCAATCCTCGATTCACAGTCTGAGCGGCGCCGCCCGGTCGGGTCAGCCGTACTCGACCTCGCGCCAGGCCGCGCTCGCGGCCAGCACGAAGCCGAGGAAGGCGAAGAGGAAGCCGCGCCCGACCTCCATGGTGGTCGAGATTGCGCTCGGCGCGAACAGGTAATAGAACGAGCACAGTGGCACCGCCGCCAGCGCGAGCCGCATGATCAGCCGCGGCAGCGACACCGGCAGGCCGAGGTCGAGGCGGCCGCTGGCCCGCGCCGCCAGCACCACCAGCACGACGGCGGTGATCAGCGTCAGCGCGAAGGTCAGCCGGCCGATCCACATCCACATCGTGCCCGAGTCCTGCGAGAGTTCCTTCCAGGTCACCTCCTGGCAACCGCTGGCGAGCCCGTTCGAGCCGCAGATCCGCAGGCTGGTCAGGCCGATCCGGACCTTGGCCGCGACCGGCCCGTAGCTCAGATCGGCGGTGAACCAGCGCTGGCTGAACGCGGCGGCGACCAGGAGCACGAGCGCGGCGACAGCGATCGCCAGGGTGATCTGTCGGCGACTCATGGCGCGATGGTATCGCGAGCGCTGGTGGACGTGTCACGGCGCGGCCGGGGCGCCGTTCTTGCGAGGGTCGCTCGCGGCCTCGAGCTTGCCGTCGGGCCGGACCCAGATCATCTGGACCGCGGTCGGCGCTTCGCTGACCACGACGTGGTGACCGCGGGCGGCGAGCGCGGCCCGGACCTCGGGCGCGATCTCGGCCTCGATCGTGAGCTCGTCGGGCAGCCACTGGTGATGGATGCGCGGCTGCTCGACCGCGGCCCGGGGGTCGAGGCCGAACGCGAACACGTCGAGAAAGACCTGGAGCACGTTGCTGATGATCCGCGGCCCGCCCGAGCCGCCGATGCACCCGACCACCCGGTCGCCGTCGAAGACCAGCAGCGGGGTCATCGACGACAGCGGCCGCTTGCCGGGCCCGACCAGGTTGGCGGCGCTCTGGACCAGGCCGAAGCCGTTGGCGACGCCGGCCTCGAGCGAGAAGTCGTCCATCTGGTTGTTGAGGACGACGCCGCCGGGGGTGACCAGCTTGCTGCCGAAGTAGCCGTTGACCGTGGTGGTCAGCGCCACCGCGTTGCCGTCACGATCGATCACGCACAGGTGGCTGGTGCCGCCGGGCCCGGGCGGGCGGCCGACCGCGCCCCGACCTGCGGTCGGAGCCGCCGGCGCCAGGCCGTAGCTCGCGCTCGGCTGGGTGTGATCGAGCGCGACCCGCGCGGCCAGGGTCCGCAGCCGGGCGTCGTCGAGCAGGCCGGCGGCGGCGGCCCGAGCGGCGTCGCTGTCGCCGAGCAGGCGGGCCCGATCGGCGAAGCCGTGCTTCTCGATCTCGGCGATGACGTGGAAGGCCGCGGCCGAGCCCAGGCCCAGCGCCGGCAGGTCGATGGCGGTGCGATCGAGGATGCCGAGGGCCTCGAGCAGGACCACGCCGCCCGACGACGGCAGCGGCATGGTCACCAGCCGCAACCCGCGCCAGTGGCCGACCATCGGCGCGCGCTCGGCGACCTGATAGCTCGCGAGATCGGCGGCAGTGATCACCCCGCCGGCGGCGGCCGCGGTGGCGACCAGTTGGTCGGCCAGCGGCCCACGGTAGAACGCGCCGGGATCGGCCGCGAGGGTCGCGAGGGTGCGGGCGAGCGCGGGCCGGACCAGGGGATCGCCCCAGGCCCGGACCACCCCGCCGGGCGCGAGCAGATCGCGCAGCGGCTGGTACGGCGGATCGGCCGGCAGCCTGGGCAGGACCTCGGGCGCGCGCTGGGACAGGAACCACGGCGTCGGCAGGCCGTCGCGCGCCAGTCGTACGGCCGGGGTCACCACCCGCCGCCACGACAGCCGGCCATGGCGCTGGCTGAGCAGGCGCAGGCCGGCGACCTCGCCGGGGACGCCGACCGCCAGGCCGCCGACCCGTGACCGGTCGGGATCGAGCTTGCCGTCGACGACGAAGTCGCTCGGGTCGAGCGCCGCCGGGGCCACCTCGCGGAAGTCGTAGGCCCAGGTCTGGTGGGTGCGGGCGTCGTAGACCACCGCGAAGCCACCGCCGCCGATCCCGGACGACACCGGGTTGACCACACCCAGCGCCAGCGCCGTGGCCACCGCGGCATCGGCGGCGTTTCCCCCGGCCGCCAGGATCCGGGCCCCGACCGCGCTGGCGGTGGCGTCGTCGGCTGCCACCGCCCCACCGGTCGAGGTCAAGGGCGGCGCGTGGGCGGCGCTCACCAGCGCAGGCCGAGGCCCGCCGGCGAGGGTCAGCCCGAGCGCGACCGCGACGAGGGAGAGGGCCATCCGCGTTGCATTCACTCGGGTCATGCTCCTAAGATGAAATATATCGGAGCGTTGGACCGCCGGCTCTCCTTCGACGACAGGTTGCAGCGACCTGCGGACGGGGGGGGGACGGCCGCTTCGCGGAGAACCTGGTGGACAACAGTACCCGTCAAGCCAAGCGCGCGCCCGTCACGCTCAAGATCAAGTTCAAGAGCGAGACCCTCGCGCAGTTCATCGAGCGCTATGCGGTCGACGTCAGTCCGGGCGGGATCTTCATCCGCACCAAGGACCCGCTCGCCGTCGGCACGCCGATGAAGTTCGAGTTCCAGCTCCGCGACGCCACGCCGCTGATCACCGGCGAAGGCACCGTGGTGTGGACCCGCGAGAACGACCCGGCCCGCCCCAACGCCGCGCCCGGCATGGGCGTGCGCTTCGATCGGCTGGGCGACGGTAGCCAGACCGTCCTCGACAAGATCCTGGCCGAGAAGAACAAGCAGGCCACCGGCGCGACCAGCGAGGCCCAGCCGCGCCTGTTCGGCGATGCGCCGACCCGGGTGGCGCCGTCGCCGCTGGTCGGTCAGCTCATCGGCGAGAGCCGGCCCAAGCTCGGCGACATGGCGCCGCCTCGCACCGGGTTCGGCGAGGACCGCACCGACACCACGCCGCTGCCGCGGCCGATGCCGTTCCACTCCGACGCGGAGGAGTTCCCCGACGAGACGTTCGAGGAGGCGACCAAGGTCCGCTCGGTCGAGGATCTGATCGCCGCGACCGCCCACGGCGGTGGACTCGGCGGTGGACTCGCAGCCCTCCCGGGCCTCGGTGGCGCCAAGCCGGCGCCGCGCTCGACCCTGCAGATGTCGACCCCGCCGGTCCCGGTCCCGGTCCCGTCGACGCCGATGGCGCCGCCGATCGGGCGGACGCCGCCGCTGATCCCGCCGCCGACACCGGCCGCGCACCACGCCACGCCGCCGCCGCCGCCCGGTCATGGCCCGCGCTCGCCGCTGGCGCCGCTTCGATGGGCTTGGCGGGAGGCGCTGCGCTTTCCGCCGTGCACGGAGCTGAATC
>JAYVSF010000897.1:0-6048 GCA_043775605.1 Myxococcales bacterium | reverse complement strand
AGGTCCCGACCCTGGCCGACCTCGAGGCGGCGTTGCCACGATGACCCGGGTCCACCTCATCGACGGCACCTACGAGCTGTTCCGCGCCTTCTTCGGCGCGCCCGGGGCGCTGGTCGGCGGCCACGAGGTCGGCGCCGCCCGCGGGCTCCTGCGCAGCTTCGCCGCGCTGCTGCGCAGCGGCACGGTCAGCCACGGCGCGGTCGCGTTCGATCACGTCATCGAGTCGTTCCGCAACCGGCTGTTCGCCGGCTACAAGACCGGCGAAGGGCTCGACCCGGCGCTGGCCGGCCAGTTCGACCTGGCCGAGGAGGTCTCGGCCGCCCTCGGCCTGGTGGTGTGGCCGATGATCGAGTTCGAGGCCGACGACGCCCTGGCCGCCGCGGCTGTCCGGCTGGCGGACGACCCGGCGGTGACCCAGGTCATCGTCACCTCGCCCGACAAGGATCTGTGCCAGGTCGTGCGCGGCCAGCGGGTGGTGACCTGGGACCGGCTGCGCGAGAAGCTCTACGACGAGCCCGGCGTCCGGGACCGGCTGGGCGTGGCGCCGGTCTCCGTGCCCGATCTGCTGGCGCTGGTCGGCGACGACGCCGACGGCATCCCCGGCCTGCCGCGCTGGGGCGCGAAGTCGGCGGCGACCGTGTTGACCCGCTACCCGCGGCTCGAGGACATCCCGCTCGACGGCCCGTGGGACGTCGCCGTGCGCGGCGCGCCCGCGCTGCTCGCCAGCCTGCGCGAGCACCACGCCGACGCGCTGCTGTTCCGGACCCTCGCGACCCTGCGGCTCGACGTGCCGATCGACAGCCGGCTCGAGACCCTGGCCTGGCGCGGCCCCGATCGCCCGGCGCTGGCCGCGCTGTGCGCGCGACTCGAGATGACGCCGCCGACCCTGTGAGCGGCGACGCGGCGGTGGTCAGCGGGCCAGCAGGTCGAGGCGGAGGTGGGCGGTGGTCGGCGCCTTCGCCGCCGGGAAGCGGAGCGAACCGACGGTCTTGGCCAGGCAGCTGTCGACGTCGGTCGAGCCGCCGGTGGCGTCGCTGGCGCGCACCGCGCCGGTCGGGGCCACGACGAACGTGAGGTCGAACCCGGTGACGGTCGGGGTCGCGCCCGCGCACTCGCGCAGCGACAGGCCGCGGCTGCGGACCTTGCGCAGCACGACGTCGGCGGCGAGGCCACCGTGGACGTCGACGGGATCGATCGAGGCGACCAGCCGCGGCGGTGGGCCGGCCGGTGCCAGGTTCGCGGGGTCGGTGAGGGTGCCGGTGACCTCGCCGACCGCGTCGCCGCGGCCGAGTTGACCGGCGATCCGGCGCTCGCGGTCGACCGACTCGGTGGTCAGGAGGTCCGCGATCTCCGCGCCGCTACCGCTACCGCTACCGCCGCCGCCAGCCTCGGTGCGCACAGTCATCGTCGCGGCCGCGCGCTCGTCGTCGACGCTGCCCGTGCGCGGCGCCGACTTTCGGGCGGGTGCCGCCGTGGTCACCTCGGCCATGGCGACGGCGGGCTCGGCGGGCGGCGGCGGCGCAGTCGGTGCCGCCGGCGCTGCCGCCGGTGCTGCAGCGCTCGGCGCCGAGGCCAGGGTGTCGGCGGCCTCGCGCTCGGCGTGGCGGCCAGCGGCGCCGCTGCGATCGCCCGACGTCACCGCCACCTCGGTGCCGCGCGGCGCCGACCACGCCGGCGACGCGCCGACCACCTGCCGGCGGCCCGGCCCGAGGCTGAACGGCACCTGGTTGTGGGCGAGCAAGACCGTCACCCGACCGTCGGCGCCGGTCTCGATCACGTCGTCGCCCGAGACGTCGTCGCCGGTCGCCAGGGTCCGCCGGGCCGCGCCACGGGTGGCGGTGACCACACCCTGCAGCGTCGTGACCTTGCCGGCGGGCGCGCCCGCCACGATCGCGGGCCCGGACGCCTTCGTGCCGCCACAGGCCGCGACGCCGGTCACGGCGAGCAGGACCGCGAAGAGGACCGGACGGGCCATGACTGGATCGTACTACGCACGACCGCGCCGCGCCGGTCTGCCCCTCGTGCATGCGCCTGGGCAGCCTCGCGGCCGCAGCGTACCGTGGCGGCAATGTCGCGCGCCCGCAGCTTGCCGGTGACCATCGCGCTCGGCCTGGCCGGCTGCGGTGCTGCCCGGGTCCCGATCGCCGACGGCACCCTGGCCGGCGTGATCCGCAGCGCCGACACCGGGGCCGGCGTCACCGACGTGGTCGTGGTGGTCCAGGGCGAGGGCGAAGGAGCACCGGTCGTGGACCACGGCGATGCCGCGGGCGCGTACACGATCGCCGGCCTCGCGCCCGGCCCGTACCACGTCACGATCGCCCGCGGCCCTGAGACCCTCAGCGACGCGCGGGTGACGATCCGCTCCGGCCAGCTCACCGGCCTCGACGTGGTGGTCGGTCCGAGCCCGGTGCCGACCGCGGCCGCGGCGTCCGAGATCAGGGTCGCGGGCGGCGCGCCGCTGTGGCGGTACCGCCCGACCGACGCCGATCCGCGGACCGGCGCGGTCGAGGGCACGGTCACCGAGGAGGGCCAGCTCACCCGGCTGGGTGGCGCGGTGATCACGGTCGCCGCCGGCGACGGCCGCCTGATCGCCGACGCGGTGTCCGACGACCGCGGGCGCTTCCGTTGCGACAGCATCCCGCCCGGGACCTACCTGGTCAGCGTCTACTACACCCTGCTCGGCCGCGGCCAGTTCGAGATCCGGCGCGGCGGCGTCACGATCGCCGGCGGCGACGTGGTGGTGGTGCCGCTCGCGATCGAGACCGCGGGCGGCTGAGCGTCAGGCGGCCACGCGGTCAGGTCCAGCGCAGGATGAGCTTGCCGACGTTCTGATCGGCCTCCATCCGGGCGTGGGCCTCGGCGCACGCGGTCATCGCCAGGGTCGCGTCGATCACCGGGGCCAGCGCGCCGCGCTCGAACATCGGCACCAGCCGCGCCGCCGCCAGCCGGGCCAGCGCCATCTTCTCCTCGGGCGGCCGGGCTCGCAGCACGCTGCCGATCACGGTCGCCCGCTTGCCGAGCATCATGGCGATCGGGGCCGGGCTGGTGCCGCCGCCGAGGTTGCCGAGCATCACCATCCGGCCACGCGGCGCCAGCGCGCGCAGGTTCTCCTCGAGGTAGGTGGCGCCGACACAGTCGAGGATGACCGCGGCGCCGGCCCCGCCGGTGAGGGTCATCACCGGCCCGGCGAACCGTCCGCCGGTCGCGACGATGCCATCGTCGGCGGCCAGCCCGTGCTCGATCAGCGCCGGCAGCTTCGCCGCCGTCCGGGTGGTGCCGAGCGCCCGCGCGCCGACCGCGCGGACCAGCTGCAGCGCGGCGGTGCCGACCCCGCTGGCGGCGGCGTGGATCAGCGCGGTCTCGCCGGCGGCGAGGCCGGCCTGCAGCACCAGCGCGTCCCACGCGGTCAGGAACGCCTCGGGGATCGCGGCCGCGGAGATCACGTCGAGGCCGCGCGGCACCGGGATCAGCTCGCGCTCGTGCAGCGTGATCCGCCGGGCCATCGCCCCGCCACCGACGATCGCCATCACCGGCGCGCCGACGTCGAACAGGGTGGCGCTCGGCCCGCGCGCGACCACGTGACCGGACAGCTCGAGGCCGGGGACGTCGGGCGGCGAGCCGGGCGGCGCCGGGTACATACCGCGCCGCTGGAGGATGTCGGCGCGGTTGACCCCGGCCGCGACGATCTCGACCTGGACCTCGCCGACCCCGGGCTCGCGGACCTCGAGCTCGCCGACGGTGATGACCTCGGGGCCGCCCGCGCCCGCAAACCGGATCGCCTCGACCTTCACGAGCCGAACCAGTAGCGGAACCCGAGGGCCCCGTTGAAGTCAGAGTAGCGACTGTCGCCGGCGTAGTCGAAATACGTGTCGACCACGAGCGCGAACTCGAGGAACACGTCGATCGGCACCTTGTTGAAGTCGAGCGCGATGCCGATCGGTACCCGCAGGCCGACCGCGGTGCCGCCACCGTCGAAGTCGAAGATCCGGGCGCCGATCCCGAAGTACAGCGGCAGCTCGAAGTCCGGGTTGCTGGCCAGCGACACCGGGTGCCAGAGGTGGTCGGCGTGGAGGTGGACGCCGTTGTGGTTGCGGTAGTAGCGGATGCCGCCAACGCCGAAGTCGAACGCGTTCGACCGGCTGTAGAAGTACTTGCCGGAGATCGCGGTCGGCGCCCCGACCATGAGGCCGAGCCCGAACGTCTTGTTGGCGACGAACTTGCGACTGTGCGGCCGGGGCCGGGCCTCGGCGATATCGACCGACGCGGTGGCGACGGTCGCGACCGCGGCGAGCGCGAGCAGGGTTCGGTGGTGCATTGTCCTCGATCATACACCGCGGCCCCGCGCCAGAAGATCGCGCCCTGCGCGCGACCGTGGCATCCTCGATCAGTGACCGTGCGGGCCGTGATCGCCCTGACACTCCTGACCGCCGCCTGCGGCACGCCGCCGAACCCGGCGCCGGTGCTGGCGACGGCCAGCGGTGAGCCGACGCCGCCGTCTCCACCCTCGCCAGCCCCGCCCATCGACGCCGGCGTCGACGCCCAGCCGCTCGTCACCTGCCCGACCGGCGCCAGCGTGCAGCCCGCGCCGTGGCCGGCCGAGGGCGCCGACTGCGTCACCGCCGGTGGCCAGCTCGACGGCCCGTACGTCCGCCTTCACCCCGACGGCACGCTCGCCGAGCGCGGCGCCTACGCCGGCGGCCAGCTCGACGGCGCGTGGCAGCAGCTCGACCCTCGCGGCGTCGTCCGGTACACCGGACAGTATCGCGCCGGCCTGGTCGACGGCACCTGGATCGCGCGCGCCGCCGACGGCCGCGAGCTGGGCCGCGACGTCGTGGTCGCCGGCACCGGCGTGATCCGGACCTGGTACGACGACGGCACGCTGCGCGAGCTGACGACCTGGAAGGACGGCCGCCGCGACGGTCCGGCCGAGGTCCACGCCGCCGACGGGAGCCTGGTGATCGCCGAGCGTTGGCAGGACGGCGCGCGCGACGGCCACCGCGTGATCGGCAGCCACGACACCCTCTTCCTCGACGAGCGCTGGGCCGCGGGCGTCCGCACCGGCCCGCGCACGCTGTGGCGCCGGGGCACGGTCGAGCTCGAGGAGCGCTACGATCACGCCGGCCGGCTCGACGGCCCGTGGGTGGCCTGGCGGACCCGGGGCCATCCCCGCGAGCAGGGCGCCTACGACGGCGGCCGGCGGGTCGGCACCTGGGTCTGGTCCGATGCCCGCGGCAACCCCGAGCGCCAGGGCGACTACCTCGCCGGTCAGCGTCAGGGCCCGTGGACCGAGTGGACCCGCAAGCACGTGACCTGGACCGGCAGCTACGTCCGCGGCAAGGGCGAGGGCGACTTCGTGACCTTCGACGGGCGCGGCCGCGAGCTCGGCCGCGATTCGTTGCACGGTGGCACCGGCGTGCTCCGCACCTTCCGCGCCAAAGACAAGGTCGAGACCGAGTCGACGATGAAGGGCGGCCTGCTCGACGGCCCGTTCCGCGCGCACTACCCGCGCGGCGCGCTGTCCCTGGCGGGCGCGTACGTCGCCGGCAAGAAGGACGGCCTGTGGCAGGCGTGGGGGCCGACCGGCGGCCACCGGTTCGAGGCGAGCTATCGCGCCGGCAAGCTCGACGGCGTGCTGCGGCGCTGGCGGGCCGACGGCACGCCGCTGCTCGAGGCGACCTACGTCGCCGGCCAGCGCGTGGGCGCGTACGTCGAGTACTTCGACGACGGCAAGGTCGCGCTGCGCGGGACCTACGCCGGTGATCGCAAGGATGGCACCTGGGACAGCTTCTTCCCCGACGGGGCGCCGCAGGTGTCGGCGAGCTGGCGGGCCGGGCTGCTCGACGGGCCGTGGCGCGAGCTCGATGCGACCGGCGCGGTCCGCTCCGCGGGCGCGCATCGCGCCGGCCACCGGATCGGCCGGTGGTCGTGGATCGACGCCGACGGCAGCACGGGCTCGGTCGACCTGGGCGACGGCGTGCCGCGAGCCGCCGCAGTTGTGACCGCGATCGCGCCCGCGCCCACCGCTGTGACCGCGCCCACCGCTGTGAC
>JAYVSF010000896.1:0-13682 GCA_043775605.1 Myxococcales bacterium | reverse complement strand
CGCGGTCAGGTCGGAGCCGCGCGGATCGAGGTTGACCGCGAACGCCAGCTCGTCGCGATCGCGAGTGGCGCCGGCCTGATCGGTGCCACCGACGCGGTAGATGCCGGCGGCGTCGGTGGCGGTGAAGCGGACGAGGCGCCGGCCCTCGATGCGCTCGCCGGCGAAGACCGCGCCGGTGCCCTCGGGGCCGCGGACCTCGAGCCGCTTGAGATCGAGCGTTGGCAGCGGCGCGGCCTGACCGACCAGCAGATCGGCGGTAGTGGCCTGATCGCGACGGCGCGCGAGGTGGCGCACCGACTCCTGCATCAGCGGCAGGAAGCCGGGGTGGAGCGGCAGATCGTTCCAGTCGCGGTCGAGGGTCGAGGTGTAGAGCAGGAGCCGGCCACCGCCGACCCGGGCCTCGACCAGCGCGGCGGCGCCGTTGGTGAAGCGGGCCAGGACCTTGCGATCCGCGGTGTCGGTGGTCGGCCCGAGCAGCATCACCTTGTCGAAGCTGGCCTCGGCCAGGCCCGGCGCGTCCTGCGCGAACGGCGCGAAGATCGGGTGATCGGCCTCCCACTTGGTGAGGTGCAGGGCGCGAGCGGCGCACTCGTCGGGCGCGGCGGCGCAACCGGTGTCGATCGGATCGCGCACCGCCTGCGGCAGGAGCGGCGTCATCGTCTTCTCGTAGGCCGCGGGATCGACGCGATCGCCGGCCGCGACCAGCAGGCCGCCACCGGCCGCGACCCAGGTCGCCAGCGCGCTGACCCGCGCGGGCGGCAGCGCGGCGACGTTGGCCAGGATCGCGACGTCCATCTGGTCGAGGTGGACCTGCTCGAGCTCGTCGGCGGTGATGCGGGTGACGACGGTGCCGGCCTCGGCGCGATCGCCGGGCCGGAGCGCGGCCTCGAGGTAGAACACCTCGTCGTCGCGGCGATCGGTGCGGGGGTCGCCGTCGACCACCAGCACGTGGATCTCGTCGCGCAGCCGGGCCAGCGCGTGGCGGAGATCGTCGGCGGGTAGGGCGTCGTGGGGGATGCCGACTTGGACCTCGGCCGAGCGGGCGCCGGCCGGCAGGGTCGCGAGGAAGCGCTTGGTCTGCTTGGCGCCGGCGGCGATGTCGACCTGGCCGCGCGCGACCATCGCGTCGCCGATCGTGAGATCGACGGTGAGGCCGATGACCGGGGTCGGGCCGTAGTTGGCGAGTTCGGCGACCACCGCGATGCCGCGGGTGCCGGCGCTGGCGTCGGGCAGCGCGGTCAGGCTGGTGACCGCGAGGTTGGGCAGGGTGGCCCCGCCGCGCAGATCGATGACCTCGAGCCGCGGGCCGTCGGCGCCCCACGCGGGCGTGCCGCCGCGCACCGAGCCGCGGGTCAGCGGCGCCAGCAGGTAGACGGTGTGGCGGCGGTGGCTGGAGCCGGCGAGGAGCTGGGCGGCGCGGGCCAGCGCGCGATCGAGATCGGCCGGGCGCGCCGACGGGGTCATCGCCAGCAGCTGATCGCGGACCCGCAGGTGATCGCGCGACAGCTCGGTCGGCAGCGGCGCGCCCTCGGCGGCGCGGATGACCGCGACCTCGGCCTCCGGGCCGAGCCGCTCGAGGATGCGGGCGGCCTGGCTGGTGGCGCGATCGAGCAGGCTGCGATCGCCGAGCTTGTAGCTGGCGGTGAACGAGTCGTCGATCACCAGCACCGCCGCCTGCGGGCCGCGCACGATCGACAGGCCGTGGCTCTGGCACGACGTGAACGGCTTGGCCAGGGCCAGCGGCACCGCCAGGCACACCAGCACCCGCACCAGCAGCAGCAGGCGCTCGCGCAGCTCGAGCCGGCGCGCGGTCCGGCGCCGGGTCGAGATCAGGAACTCGAGCGCGGCGAACCGCACGACCTTGGCCCGGCGTCGACCGATCAGGTGGATCGCGAGCGGCACCAGGATGCCGAGCGCGCCGACCAGCATCAGCGGGGCGAGAAAGCTCACCGGCGCCGGGCCTTCATCGCTGTCCGCCGGGGCCGCGCTGGCGGCCGGCGATCACGAGGCGGAGCGCGTCCTCGAGCGCCCGGTCGGTCTCGAGCAGGTGGTAGTCGATGCCGGCCGCGCCCAGCTGGTCGGCGACCCGGGCCAGGAACGCCTTCATCCGGGCCAGGTAGTCGTCGCGGATGGCGTCGGGGTTCACCATCAGGTGGTGCTCGTGCTCGAGGCCCTCGAACCGGGTCAGGCCGCGGTACGGGAACGAGCGCTCGTGGGGCGCGAGCAGGTGGAGCACGACGACGTCGTGGCGCTGGGCCTTGAGCCGGCGCAGCGCGGCCACCGTGCGGTCCTCGGGATCGAACAGATCCGAGGCCAGCACCACCAGCGCCCGCCGGCGCCGGGCCAGCTCGCCGACCCGCTCGAGGGCGTCGGCCGGCGACTCGTCACCACCACGCTCGCCGCCACCGTCGGCGATCGCGCGATCGATGACGGCGAGCAGATCGGTGAGGTGGTTGGTGCGGGCCCGGGGCGGCACCTGCTGGAGCTGGCCCTTCTGGCCGAACACCACCAGCCCGACCTTGTCCTGCTGCTGGATGACCAGGTAGGCGAGCGCGGCCAGGCACAGGGCGCCGTACTCGAGCTTGGCCAGGCCGCCGCCGTCGAAGCGCATCGAGCCCGAGGCGTCGAGGACCAGGTAGACCGTGAGCTGCGACTCCTGCTCGAACTGCTTGACGTAGTAGCGATCGAGCTTGCCGTAGGCCTTCCAGTCGATGTGGCGGATCTCGTCGCCCGGCGAGTACTCCTTGTGCTCGGCGAACTCGACCGACGAGCCGTGCAGCCGGGCCCGGTGCAGGCCGGTGAGCGCACCTTCGACGATCACCCGGGCCTTGATCGGCAGGGCGCCGAGCCGGGCCAGCGCGATCGGATCCAGCTTTCTCAAGGTGGCCCGTGAATTAGCGCGGCTCGGGCGTGACCACGCCGAGCAGGCGGTCGACCAGATCGCCGGGGCGCACGCCCTCGGCCTCGGCCCGGTAGTTGAGGATCAGCCGGTGCTGCAGGGTCGGCCGGGCCAGAGCGGCGACGTCGTCGATCGACACCGCGAACCGCCCGTCGAGGATCGCCCGCGCCTTGCCGGCGAGGATCAGGAACTGCGAGGCGCGCGGCCCGGCGCCCCACTGCACGTAGTCCTGGATGAACTGCGGCGGGTTGCCCGCGCTGGCGCTGCCGATGGCACCGGCACCCGCGCCGGTCGGCGGCCGCGGCCGGGTCGCGCGGGCCAGGGCCACCGCGTAGCGCACCACGTGATCGGCGGCCGGCACCCGCTGCACCAGCTCCTGCAGCTCGACGATGCGCTGCGGCGACAGCACCCGCTTGAGCGGCGCCTTGTAACCCGAGGTCGACAGCCGGACGATGTCCTCCTCCTCGCGCGCGCTCGGGTAGTCGACGTCGACCTGGAACATGAAGCGATCGAGCTGGGCCTCCGGCAACGGGTACGTGCCCTCCTGCTCGATCGGGTTCTGGGTCGCGAACACCAGGAACGGCGGCGTCAGCTCGTGGGTGTGGCCACCGGCGGTGACCCGGTACTCCTGCATCGACTGCAGCAGCGCGGCCTGGGTCTTGGGCGGGGTCCGGTTGATCTCGTCGGCCAGCACCAGGTTGGCGAACACCGGGCCCTTGATGAAGCGGAACGTGCGCCGGCCGGTGGCGTGATCCTCCTCGAGCACCTCGGTGCCGGTGATGTCGGCCGGCATGAGGTCGGGCGTGAACTGGATGCGCTGGAACGACAGGTTGAGGGTCTCGGCCAGGGTCGAGATGAGCAGGGTCTTGGCCAGCCCGGGCACGCCGACGAACAGGCAGTGGCCGCGCGCGAACAGTGCGGTCAGCAGGTGATCGACCACCTTGCGCTGGCCGACGATGCGCTTCTCGATCTCGGTGAGCAGCTCGTGGTGGGCACGCGCGATCTCGGCGACCGCGCGCAGATCGGCCTCACGGCGCGCGGCCTCGTCATCGTCGGGCGACGGCGCGACGGGTTCGGGCTCGACCGGGCCTGGCGGCGGTTCGGCCTTGGCGAGGGGCGGCACGGGGACGAGATCGGGGACGGACGATGGCTTCATAGATGGCGATGGCGGTTCACGAGCGCAGGCGATCGCACGCCGCGCGCTCGCGGGTGGCGTGGGCGGCGTCGCCGAGGTGAGCGTAGGTGTCGGCGAGACCGCAGCGCACGGTCGGGTCGAATGGCGACACCCGCAGGGCCTGCTCGAACGCGGCCTGGGCGCCGGCGTCGTCGCCTTGTGCCGCCAGGGCCACGCCGAGCGTGACCGCCGCGGTCGGGTCGTGTTCGTCGAGCGTGAGCAGCGGCCGCGCCAGCGCGATCGCCTTGTCGTAGGCGCCGAGCTCGACGTAGGTCCGGGCCAGCTTGCCGGCGACGAACGGTTCGTTGCCGCCGGCCGCGGTCAAGGACTTCTCGTACTCGATCGCCGCCGCCGCCGGCTGGCCCCGCGCGCGCAGCATGCCGCCGAGCCGCGCGAACTTCTTGGCCTTGGCGCTGGCGACCTGATCGAGGCCGACGTTGTCGTCGTCGGCGCCGCCGTGGGCGAAGCGGATCCGGCGCCCGCCGCGCCCGCCGGCCGCCCTGCCGGCACCCAGGTCGAGGCCGCGCAGGTGGGCCTGCCAGTCGCGCTCGACCTGGAGCCAGCGCTTGCTGACCGCCTCGCTGACCGCGCGCTGCGCGCTCTTGCCGTCCCGCTGCGCGACCAGGATCTGGCGGAGGCCGGCGTAGCCGACCTTGCCCTGCAGCCAGCCGATCAACGTGTAGACCTCGGCGTAGGCCAGGGCCGCGGCCTCCTGGCTGGGCAGCTTGGCCATCGACGGGTGCATCGCGTCGAGGGAGATCAGCCGGTGCTTGGCCAGCGCGCTGGCGAGCAGCGCCTGATCGCTGGCCGACAGCGCCACGCCCGCGGTCGGCGCCGGCAAGCGCCAGCGGGTCTGCTCGAACCGGGCCAGGCCCTCGTGCATCCACACCGGCACGGTGTCGTGCGAGACGTGGGCGATCACCAGGTGGGTGTACTCGTGGGCCAGGGTGTCCATCCACGGATAGCCGAGGATGGTGGCGCGCGGGCTCACCACCATCAGCTTCTCGTACTTCGACAGCGCGATCGTGCCGGTGGTCTCGATCTCGGTCTCGGTCAACGTCGACAGCTTGGCCAGGTCGGCGGGCCGGGCCAGCAGCTCGACCCGGATCTTGCCGGGCGGGCGCCAGCCGAGGTCGTCGCCGATCGCCTCACGGGCGGCGTCGAGCACCTCGCCGGCCAGCTCAGCGATCACGACGTCGGGGCCGGGCGGGTAGTAGATCGTGAAGTGGCCGCCGGGCGAGTCGACGTGCTCGAAGCCGGCGGTGACATCGCGGCTGCGGCTGACCAGGGTCCGGGTCTCGCCGACCGCGCCGTCGAGCGCGTCGTCGGTCAGGCCGTCGAGCTGGGCCTGGGCGTCGGCGTAGTCGCCGTTCAGGAACGCGACCTGGGCCTCGAGCCAGCGGACCTCGGGCGAGCCCGGCGCGCGCTTCGCGAGCTCGTCGATCTGCGGCCGGGCCTCGTCGATGCGGGAGGACATCAGCAGCCGGGCGGCGCGGGCGACATCGCCCGACAGGTTGCGATCGCGGCGGGCCTGGGCCGAGCCGGCGTCCTCGGCCACGATCGCGGCGATCGCCAGCGCCAGCGCGAGCGTCAGTCGTCGACGAGGGCGGCTCATCGCACCAGCTCCTCGTAGTAGCGCCGGACCTGCTCGTCGTAGCCGGCCGGCGGCTTCTTCTTCATCGCCTCGAGCAGCTGCTCGCGGAACTGGGCCGGCGCCTTGTACTGATCGGCGCCCGGGATCCGCACCGGTTGATCGCCGGTCGCGGTGCCGCCCTGGGCCTGGGCGTTGCGGGCCGCGCTCTGGGCCTCCTTGCGGGCGCGATCGAGCGCCTCGGCCGCGGCCCGGGCCCCGTCGCGCGCGCCCGACGGATCGCGCACGCTCATGCGCTTCTCGGCGGTGCCCATCGGCGAGGTGGCGTCGCCGACCTGCTTGGCCAGCGCCGGACCGGCGTCGCCGGGCAGGCCGCTGTCGGCCTTGGCCCGGTCGGCCAGCTTCTTGGCGCGGTCGAGGTTGGCGGCCTGGCGCTTGCGCAGGCCGTCCATCTTGCGCTTGTCGTCGCCGCCCATGATGTCGTCGGGCGACGGCGTCATGTGCTCGAGCTCGTCGACCAGCTTGTCGGCCAGCGGCTGGGCCCGCTCGATGCCGTCGAGCGCGTCGGCGGTGGCCTGGGCCCACGGCGAGCTGGGATCGTCGGACATCGCCGCGTCGAGCTCGCCCTCGATGGTCTCGAGACCCTGGCGGGCCTGGCGCGACATGCCGAGGGCCTCGGCCAGATCGCCGTCGTCGAGCATGCGCTCGAGATCCTTGAGCCGCTGATCGACGATCTCGAGCTCCTCACGTGCGAACGGCGTCAGGCCGCTGTCGGGCACGCCGGCCAGCCGCTCCTTCAAGCGGGCCAGGCTGGTCGCCAGCTTCTTGCGCGCGTCCTTGCCGAGATCGGTCATCAGCTCGTCGGCGCGGTCGGCGTAGCGCTCGAACATCTTGTCGGCCTCGGCCGCGATGTCGGCCTGATCCTTGGACACGTCGGCCAGCTCGTTCATCAGCTCGTCGAGCTTCTTCTCGCCCTCGCTGAAGCGGTCGCCGCGCAGCCCGCGCAGCGAGTCCTCGAGCGCGGCGGCGGCGTCATCGAGCTTGGCCCGACAGGTGGCCAGCTTGGCCTGGGCCCCGACGGCGTCGCCGGCCTCGACCAGGCGGGCGACCTCGGCCAGGCAGTTGTCGGCCTGCTGATCCTGCAGCGCGTCGGCGTGGACGAACTGATCGAGCACGTCCTCGGCGATCGCCGCCCGCTTGCCGGCCAGTTCGCCCAGCCGCTGCTCGATCGCGCGGAGCTGGCGCTGGATCTCGGCCTTGAGCTTGTCGTCGCCGGTGCGGGCGAACTCGGCCAGCAGCTCGTCGAGCCGGCGCTGGTGATCGGCGATCTCGTCGGCGACGTCGAGCATGCCCTCGAGCTGCTCGCGCTCGAGCCAATCGGCCAGCAGCAGCGCGTCGTCCTCGAGCTCGCCGACCACGGCCCGATCGATCGCGGCGTGACGCGGGCCGGTCTTGCCGGCGGCGGGCTTGGCCCGGGCGGCGTCGGTTGCGGCGGCTGGCGCCGGGGTCGCGACCGTGCGCTCGTCCTGGGTCACCAGCTTGTCGATGCGGCCGCGCATGGCCTCGAGCACCTCGTGCAGCCCGCGATCGGCCAGCGGATCGTCGACGTAGGCCGCGCTCAGGGTGCCGAGCTCGACCGCCAGCTCGGCCAGCTCACGGTGCAGCTCGTCGCGGGCGGTGCCAAGGTCGGCGGCGGTCAGGCGGCGGCCCAGCTCGGTCAGGAGGTGCTCGGCCAGTTCGGCCTGGCGGGCCAGGTTCTGCTCGTGGCGCTCGCGCGGCGAGAACACCCGCAGGTGCAGCTCGCGCGACCGGCCGACGTTGGGGCCGGTGATGCTGTCGTTGTCGGCGACCTCGAGGTGGTAGGCGACCTGGGCCCCGGGCGGCAGCGCTACCTCGGCCAGGTCCCAGACCATCTTGCCCTGGGCTCGACCGGGGCCGTCGGGCAAGGTCGCCCAGGTCCGGCGCTCGCTCTTGCCGCTGACGTCCCAGACCAGCTCGACCTTGGCCAGGCCGAGATCGTCCTCGGCGACGTAGGCCAGCTCGATGCGCTTCATGTGGGTGACGTCGAGCTCGTCGGCCGGCGCGTACAGCTCGATGGTCGGCGGCTGGTCGGGCTCGATCTCGATAGCGTGGGTCAGGGCCTCGACCTTGTGGCGGTGGCGCGGGGTCTCGATCTGGAAGCGGTAGCGCGCCGCGCCCGCGACCTCGACGGTGGCGGCCGGACCCTCGCCGTCGTCGAGCAGCGGCACCACCTCGGGCGCCTCGCCGTCGCGCTCGATCACCAGCTCGACCGCGATCGCGGGCTCGAGCGCGGTGGTGGTGATGCGAGCCCGGGTGCCGGCCAGCGCGCGGAAGTCGCCGGCCGTCGACGGCAGCTCGTGGACCGCGCGCCGGGCGTACGCGGGCGGCGTGAGCCGGATGGTGACGTCGCCGACCAGCGGCACCGACGACGCCGCGGCGCCGCCGAACGCTGGCCGGGGCGAGGCCAGGAGCTGGCGCCAGCCGCCGACGACGGTGCGCGGCGCGAGGACGAGCAGCGCGGTCCCGGCCACCAGCATCGCGATCAGGCCGCGTCCGGTGCGCCGGACCGCGGTGCGATCGACCAGCGTCGCCGGCGCGACGCCTGCGAACTTACCCGCGGTGGCGTCGGTCAAGGCGCCGACCAGGGCCGGCGACGGCGCGTACGGGCCGGGCCGGCTCTGGGCCAGCTCGACGGTCGAGAGCAGATCCGAGGCCAAGGACGGGCGCTGGCGGCCGACGAAGCGCGCGACCGCGGCGTCGCTCTGCCAGCGGCGGGTGGGGCTCACCCAGCCGAGCACCACCGCGCCGACCACGCCCAGCAAGCCGAGCACGCCGGCGCCAGCCAGGAGCGCGAGCGCGGTGGCCCGCCCCGGGTGGAGCGCGTCCGCGATCAGCGGCAGCAGGAGGGCCAGGGTCAGCCAGCCGAGCGCGAGCCCGTAGCGCGCGAGCGTGCCCGCGCGGCTGCGCAGACGTGTCCGGGTCTCGGACAGAAAGCCCTGAAGGATGGCAAGCGAGGACAAGGGAAGGATCGGGGGTGGCGGCAGCACCTCCGGTCGCGGTCAGCATAGCGCGGCGGTCTGCGATCGTCAGGTAGTTCAGTCCCCGCCATGGCGCGAACCGGCCGGGCGCGGGTATAACCACCGGCGGTGAGCAAGCGCGCGCAGGCGGCCGACCCCGGTCCGCGATCCCGGTCGGGCGCCGCGGCGGACCCGTCAGCGGCGCTGGCGGTCGCGCCCGTGGACGACCGCGAGCTGGTGACCAGGGCCCAGGGCGGCGACCGGACCGCGTTCAAGACCCTGTTCGAGCGCTACAGCCGGCGGGCGTACTCGCTGGCCCTGGGCGTGGTCAAGAACCCCGACGACGCCCTCGACGTGGTCCAGGACGGCTTCATCAAGGCCCACCGCTATCTCGACAAGTTCGAGGGCCAGGCCAGCTTCTACACCTGGCTGTACCGGATCGTGATGAACCTCGCGATCGACCACCTGCGCAAGCACCAGCGCCAGCGGGCGGTCGACTTCGACGACCACACAGTGGAGAGCTGCGTGGTCGCCGGCGACGCGCTACTGCCGCGGATCCTCGGGGGAAACCCGGGGCGGGCGCTGATGGACAAGGAGATCCGCGAGCGCATCTCCGCGGCCCTGGCCGAGCTGTCGGACAACCACCGCGCGGTGCTGGTGATGCGCGAGTTCGACGGCCTGTCCTACGAGGAGATGGCCCAGGCCATGAACTGCAGCAAGGGCACGATCATGTCGCGGCTGTTCCATGCCCGCCGCAACATGCAGCTCCGGCTGGCCGACCTGGCGCCGAGTGGCCGGGCCCCGGCCGCGGACGACGCCGACGGCGACCCGGACGGTGGCGAATGAAGGCCGGTGATCGACACGTCCGGAGCTCGTGCCGGCGAAAGATCGCCCCCTCATTGAATGGGGTGCGGGGGCAACACCGTCATAGCTCCGAGACGCAGCCGAGCTAACCGACCGAGAGCACCCCGTGTCCAAGATGAATGACCTCGATCTGATGCTGCACGCCGATGGCGAGGGCGACCCCGCGTCGCCCGACCTGGCGGCCTCGGCCGATGACCAGGCGAAGATCGAAGGAATCCGAGAGCTTGGTGGCCTGGTTCGGGGCCACCTCGAGCTGTCGGCCGACGACGCCGACGACCGCCTGGCCAGCCTCTGGGACCTGGTCGAGCGCCGCCTCGACGCCGACGTCCGGGCCGAGCAACCCGCGGCCGCCACGCCGGTCGCCGATCCCGGGCTGTGGGCCCAGGTGACGGGCTGGCTCGGGCGCTACCGCAGCCAGGTGCTGACTGGCCTGGTGACCGCCGGCGCGGCGGCCGCGATCACGATGCTGCTCCGGCCGGCGCCGCACACGGTGACCCGGACCGTGGCGGTCGCGAACGGTCCCGCGATCGGCGTCCAGGTCGCGCAGGGCGGCCAGGTCGCGCCGACCCTGACCCTGGCCCGCGCCACCCCGGCCGAGGTCGAATCGCTCGAGGTGACCGGCGGGTCGGGGACCGTGTTCACGATCAAGGACGACGACGACGGCGCCGACGGCAGCGAGACCACCGTGATCTGGGTGACGCCCGACGACGTCGGAGAGGGCCTATGACGACCATGCGAACCTTCGTCCGAGTGCTGATCGCGGGCGCGCTCGCCAGCGCGGCCATGATCGTCGCCGTGCCTGCGGCCCGCGCCGACGGCGGCGTGACCTGCTCGATCATCGAGATCGAGGCCTCGACCAGCGACCCGCCGGCGATGGACGGCGCGCTCAAGCCGCTCGAGCGGAAGCTGCGCAAGCCGCCGTTCTCGTCGTGGAACAACTTCAAGCAGCTCGGCGCCCACACGTTGGCGCTCGAGCCGATGCGGTCGGGCGCGCTCGACCTGGTCCACGGCAAGGCCTCGCTGATCCTGCGCGAGGTCGCGACCGGCAGCGGCAAGAAGCCGCGGATCTCGCTCGGGGTCACGCTCGACGACGAGGCCGGCAAGCGGGTGCTCGACAGCAAGCTCTCGGTCGACGCCGGCGACTATCTGGTGGTCGGCCGCTCGCTGCCCGCGAACCGGGGCCACCTGGTCGCGCTGACCTGCGCACCCTGATTCGGGGAGACCGACTCGCTGAACCGTCAGTCGTCGCCGGGGAGCTCGAAGGCCCGGGCGTAGATCGCATCGACGTCGAACTCGACGCCGTTGGCCAGCATGATCTGCTCGCCGGCGCCGTGCGCGCCGTACAGCCATCCGCGGGCCACCGCTCTCCGGAAGTGCTCGATGCGGACCTCGTGCTGGGCGACGAGGAGGTAGTCGGTGAGCGAGAACAGCCGCTGATAGCCCTCCCACTTCAAGCCGCGGTCGTACGCTTCGGTCGTGCTCGAGAGCACCTCGATCAAGATCGAGGGATTGGTCACCACGTCGTTGGTGCCGTCCTGCAGGGCGACCGCACCGCAGACCACGCTCGCGTCGGGGTAGACATAGCGCTTGCCGTCGTCGAAGACGATCCGCTGGTCGGACGTGAACGTGAAGCACCGGTCGTCGAGCAGGCGCTTGAGGGCGCTCTGGACGTTGCCTGCGAGCCAGTTGTGTCGCGGGCTGCCACCGGCCATCGCGAACACCTCGCCGCCGTGGAACTCGTGGCGCTCGACTTGCTCGCCCTCCCACGCCAGGTACTCGGCTGGCGTCAGCTGCGACCGAGTTGCGACGCGGGCCATGACGTCAGGCTAGCACACGCCCGATCAGCGCTGGCGGGGCATGAGGACGGTGAACTCGCTGCCCTGGCCCTCCTCGGAGTCGACCGTGATCAGGCCGCCGTGGAGCTCGACCAGGCCGCGGGCGATGAACAGGCCGAGGCCGGCCGAGTCGGGCACTGACGAGGTGTGGTGCTTGGCCGCCTTGACGTCGGTGAACGGCTCGAAGATCTGCTGGCGGAACGCGGCCGGGATGCCGATGCCGTTGTCGCGGACCCGCAGCCGGGCCCAGTCGCCGGCGAAGACATCGGCCGGCGCGTCGTCGACGATGACCTGGATCGCGCCCCCGGGCGCGGTGTAGCGGATCGCGTTCGACACCAGGTTGACCACCACCCGGTGCAACTTCTCGGGATCGGCCTCGATCGAGCGGATCGCGGTGAGGTCGGAGGTCATCGCGTGCTGGCGCGCCTCGGCCAGCGGGGTCAGCTCGAGCAGCGCCTCCTCGACCACGGCGGCGAGCGAGACCTCGACCGGCACCAACCGGACCCGACCCGCGCCCAGCCGGGCGAACTCGAGCATCTCGTCGACCAGGCGTTTGAGCCGCTGGGCGTTGCGGCGCAGCGACGTCACCGGCCGCTGAGCCGCCGGCTCGAGCTGGCCGAAGCGGCCCTCGACCAGCAAATCGAGGTAGCCGACGATGCTGACCATCGGGGTGCGCAGCTCGTGGGCGATGATCGCGATGAACTCGGACTTGGCCGCGGCCTGGCGCTCGAGCTCGGCGTTCTTGCGCTTGAGCTCCTGCTCCGACTCGGCCAGGGCCCGGGTCCGCTGGCGGACGGTGTGATCGAGGTTGGTGCTCAGCAGATCGAGCTCGGCCTGCTGATCGGCCAGCTCGCGGGTCCGCAGCTCGATGAGCTGTTCCATCCGGGCCGCGGCCTCGAACAGCTCGGCCTGGCTGGGCTCGACGGTCCGGCGCTCGGCCCGGGCGATCAGGATGTCGATCGTGCGGCGCGCGGCCCGCAGCTCGATCGCGAGCTGGGCCGACGACGGCGGGGCGGCGGCCGGCAGCCTGACCGGGCCGGAGTCGTCCGGCGACCGGACGGTGATCGCGGGGCCGGAGTCGTCCGACGACCGGACGGTGATCGCGGGGCCGGAGTCGTCCGACGACCTGACGGTGATCGCGGGGCCGGAGTCGTCCGACGACCTGACGATCAGCGCGGCGTCGGACGTCGGTTCGGCGCCGCCCCGCTTGCGCCCGCGCTTGCGCGTGCCCTCGGTCATCGCTGGGCTAGCACCAGGGCGGCGAGCGTGTGGTTGACCAGCAGCGGCCCGACCTGCTCGCCGAAACTGTGGAAGCCGCACATCGGCAGCGCGGCGTAGAGCTGGTCGAGCGCGGCGCGGGCCCCGCGGTCGTCGGCCTCGGTGTGGCGGGCGATGCACGAGAACGCGATCACCGCGGCCAGCGGGCCCAGGCGCTCGCGCACGCCGTCGAGCGCGGCCCGGGTCGAGGCCACCAGATCGCCGGCCTGCATGATCCGCAGCACCGCGCCCTCGTCGACCGCGGCCGCGACCCGGAGGACGACCGGGCCGACGTCGACGATCGAGCGGACGTACGGCCGCTCGCCGATGTAGGTCGCGAACGGGAACCGGGCGGCGGTGGCGCTGGTGATCGGCGGGCGCGCGCCCAGGCTGGCGACCAGGCCGCGCCAGCGCTCGGCGGCCGGGTAGCCGTCGAGCTCGTGGATCAGCCGGCCGCTGGCGTCGCCGCCGGTGACCACCACCCGCAGCGGGGTCGGCACCATGTGCTCGCAGCTGATCACCTCGAACGGCAGGTTACTGTCGAGGACCACCACCACGCCGGCGTCGTGGTGGGCCTGGCCGTCGACGAACACCGCCGGCCGGATCGGGGCGTCGAGCTGGTGCGAGGCGACCCCGCCGACGAAGCCGACCCGGGGCGCGCTGGCCGCGGTGCCCAGGCAGAACGCCTCGGCGCTGTTGGCGTGGCCGTCGTGCAGGGTCAGCACCACGTGGCGGCGATCATCGAGCTCGTCGGCGACCAGCCCGAGCTGGGCGATAGCCCGGATCACCGCGTCGCGACCGGCGCGCAGCGGGCCGCTCGACAGGCCGGCCGCCAGCGCGACCCCGAACCGGAAGTCGGGCGGACCGAGCGCGACGCCGACCGCGGTGCCGGTGGTGACCGGTCCGGCGATCTCGCCCGACGAGGTGCAGCCGACGACGGCGGCGGGGGCGAGAGCGCGGGCCAGCGCCGGCGCGACCCGCTCGGGATCGAGCGCGGCGTCGACGAACACCAGCACCAGATCGC
>JAYVSF010000895.1:0-4609 GCA_043775605.1 Myxococcales bacterium | reverse complement strand
GTCGCCGCCGGCGAGCGCGGGCGTGGTCGCGAACTGGCGGCCAGCCGCGGCGGGGTGACCCCGCTGCCGGCGGTGGCGATCGGCGCCGGCGTGGCGATGGCGGTGGCGATCGACGCCGGTGCCGAGCCCGCGCTCGAGCTCGACGGGGCCGCTGCGACGCACGAGCTGCACACCGGCCCGACGACCGAGGCGGTGATCGCGCCGGTCGATGGCGGACCGACCCGCACGACCGCGGCGGGCTCGGGCGCCGGTGCTGGTTCGGGCAGCGCGAAGGTCAGCGTCGGCAGCGGGTCGGGCAGCGGCGCGGTCGGTCCGGGCAAGCCGGTCGCCGGCGACGAGCACGCGGCCAAGGACCCCGCCGAGCTGCTCGCCACCGCCGAGCGCAAGGCCAAGGCGCTCGACTGGTCGGGCGCGATCGTCGAGTACCGGCGGCTCATCGCCGACAAGCAGCTCCTGCGGCAGGCCTACCTCGGCCTGGCCCGGGCCTCGCGCGAGGACGGTGACGACGAGGGTGCGATCGCCGCCGCCACCAGCGCGCTGCAGCTCGGCGCCGGCGTCCCCGCCCGCAAGCTCCTCGGCAGCGCCTACCTGAAGAAGGGCGACTACGCGGCGGCCCGCACCCAGTACGAGCGCGTGCTCGCCGATCACCCCGACGATCGCGAGGCCGCGGTCGCGCTCGACGCCGCGCGCGAGAAGCTCGGCCTACCGCCGCGCGCGCCGTAGCGAGCCCTGGCGAGCGGTCAACCTCAGCTCAGAACTGGCCGCCGACCAGCGCGGCGACGCCGCCGTCGGTCGGGACCACGGCCGCGCCGTGGCCGCCGTGGCGATCATGCCACCACATCCAGCCGGCGGCGCCGAGCGCGACCGCGCCGACCGCGGTCAGGCCCCAGCCGGGCGCGCTGGTCTCGTAGACCTCGGGGCAGGTCGGCTGCGCGCAGGTGCCGCCGCCGTCCATCGTCAACAGGACCACGCCGCCGATCACCGCCGCCGCGCCGACCCCGGCCAGGCCGTAGCTCAGCCCGCCGAACCGCGGGGGCAGGTCGACGTCGATCGCGAGCTGGACCGGCGCGCCGGCCTCGATGAAGAGGTCCTCGACCACGGTGCGCGGGCCGACGATCGTGAGCTGGTGGGGCCCGGCGATCATCGCGCCGGCCCACGGGGTCGAGCCCCGCGCCGCGCCGTCGACGGTCACGGTCGCCTCCGACGGCCGCGAGCGGATCGCGACCGGGACGTCGTCGTCGTGCTCGTCGCCGAGCAGGACCTTGATCGCGGTCGCGGTCTTGCCGATCGCCTCGTTGAGGGTGCAGGCGACGCACCGGGTCGAGCGCCGGCGCAGCGGCCGGCCGTGATCGTCGACCAGCTCGACCGCGATCTCGAACAGCTCGCCGGTGACCACGAGCCGCGTGGTCACGATCCGCTGCGCGGCGGTGGCCAGGGCGAAGCGGGCGACACAGTCGCGGGTGGCGCAGGTCGCCAGCTCGGGGATCGAGCGCAGGATCGCGACCACCGCGTCCCGCGGCACCGCGCGGGCGTCGGTGCCGTCGAGCGCGGCCTGGGCCTCGGTCCGCAGCTTGTCGAGCAACTGCGGCGGGACCTCGCCCGAGCCGTCGAGCACGATCGGGCCGATCGCGTGGCCGGGGCGAGCGTCACCGGCCGGGGCCGCGGGCTCGGCAGCCGCCGACGTCGCCGCGCCGGCGAGCGCGAGACCGACCAGGACGAGTGCCCGCATCGCGCCGACGTTAACACGCACACGATCACGCCGCGCTAACCCACCGAGGACACCTCGCCTTCGGCCTCGATCGTGTCGCCTTGGCGACCGCCAGAGGAAGGCAGACCCCGAGCCTCCCCTGAGCCTCCATCGTGACCCCGAACACCCAGAGTCATTGTTGATCGCTCGTCAAGGCTCGCCTGGCACGATCGCCCCGTCGCCGCAGGGAGTCGCGTTGCTCGCAGCCTGGATCGCTCGCCAAGGCTCGCTATCGGCGCGCGGCCGCGACCAGCCGCTCGAGCTCGCCGGGCCGGAGCTGGCGCTCGAGCTTCACGCGGATCCGGCCCTCGCTGTCGACGACGATCGTGGTCGGGACCTCGGGCAGCGGGCCCAGCGCGGACTGTCCGCCACGCGCCCCGTCGTCGGCCAGCGCGATCAGGTAGTGGACCTCGGCGGCGGCCCGCCACGGCGCCACCAGCGGCCGGCCGTCGGCGTCGAGCGCGATCCCGACGACCTCGACGTCGGGCGCGGCGTCGACCGCGACCAGCTGCTCGACGTCGAGCTGGGCCGCCACCGACCAGGTCGTGAACACGTGCAGCACCACGACGTGGCCGCGCAAGCTGGCGACGTCGACGTCACCGCCGTCGAGCGCGGGCAGGGTCAGCGCGATCGGCGGCGACAGCGGCCGCAGCACCAGGGGCCCGCCGCCGCACCCGCCCACGCCCAGCGTGATCGCCGTCAGCGCCACCATCGCGAGCGCACCGACGCCGCTCATCGCGGGCGCCGGACCGCGACCACCACGTACTGGTGGGGCAGGGACTCGTCGGCGATCGTCGCGTCGAGCCCGGCCGCGGCCAGCTCGGCCACCACCGTCTCGGCCGGCAACCGCGCGTCGGCCGGTGGGCCCATCGGCGCGTCGACGGTGAAGTCGACCACCGCCAGCCGTCCGCCGGCTCGCAGCGCGCGCGCCAGCTTCTGGGCGTAGGCCGCGCGATCGGCCAGGTGGTGCCAGGTGTCGACGATCAGAATGCGATCGATGTCGGCCTCGCCGAGCGCCGGATCGTCGGGCGCGACCAGCCGGGCCTCGACCCCGCGCCACATCTCGCGCCGGCCGCGGTCCTCGAGGTACGCGATCATCGTCGGCTCGACGTCGAGCGCCAGGACCTTGCCAGCCGAGCCGACCTTGGCGCTCAGCCGCCGTTCGAAGTAGCCGGTGCCGGCCCCGACATCGGCGACGGTCAGCCCAGGGCCGACCTCGAGCAGCCGCACCACCTCGTCGGGCCGCTGCCAGTCGTCGCGGGCCGGATCGTCGAACACCTTGGCCCAGCGCTCCGTGTCGCTGAAGCCGTGATCGGCGCCGGCGTGATCGGCGTGGTCGGCCGGGCCCGGCGGCGGCGTGGTCGTCGGTGGGGCGTGGCCGCCGCAGCCAGCGGCGACGAGGATCGTGGCGAGCGTGGCGACGGTGCGCATCGACGGTGGCGGCACTATCGCACGTCCTCGACGGTCCCGGCGACGTGCTACCCTGTCCAGACGATGGCGAAGCCCGCGCCGCTCGACCGACGGCAAGCGCTCTACGACGCGTACTGCGCGGTGCCTCGCCATCAGCACGCCGAGATCATCGGCGGCACGCTCTACGTCCTGCCGCGGCCGGCGCCCCGCCACGCCAACGCCACGTCGGTGCTCGGCGGCGAGCTCAACGGCGCGTTCCAGCGCGGGCGAGGTGGCCCCGGCGGCTGGTGGGTCCTCTTCGAGCCCGAGCTTCAGCTCGTGGACCTCGAGCCCATGGTCCCCGATCTGGCCGGCTGGAGGGTGGAGCGGATGCCGAGCCTGCCCGACACCGCCTACTTCTCGATCGCGCCCGACTGGATCTGCGAGGTGTTGTCGAAATCGACCGAGGCCATCGATCGCAACGAGAAGCTGCCTCGGTACGCCGCGCATGGAGTCAGCCACGTGTGGCTCATCGATCCGATCGCGCGGACGCTCGAGGTCTACACGCTCGGCGACGATCACCGCTGGCGTGAGGTCCGGGTGTTCGACGGCGATCGTCGGATCCGGGTCGAGCCGTTCGCGGCCATCGAGCTCGATCTCGGCGCGCTGTGGGCGTCGCCGCGTCGTGAGTAGGCCGATCGAATGGCGCGTCTCCCCATCGTTGCCACCGCGCTCGGACTGACACTCGGGTTTGCCCTGGCAGCGGCGCCGGCCCGCGCCCAGGTCGCCGATCGCCGGTACCTCGATGACCCGACTGCTGGCCTCGAGCTGCCGGCCACGCCGCTCGCGGGCGAGCACGATCCGCGGGCGGTGGTCGCCAACCCCGGCGGCCTGCAGCTCCTCGACGGCGCCGGCCTGGTATTCGCCGCCACCGGCCTCGATCCCGACGCCACCGCCAGCAGCGGCACCGGCCTCGGCGTGTACGGCGCGACCCGGCTCGGCGGCGGGCTCGTGCCGCGGATCGGCCTCGGCGGCAGCTTCGAGCTGCTGCGGCCGGCGCGGGCGGCGCTCACGCCGGATCCCGGGCGGCCGGCGCGCCTGAGCCTGGCGGCGTCGACGGCGCTGGCCGGCTTCGGCGTCGGGGTGGCCTGGCGCCACCTGTTCGGCGACGGCGCCGCGGCCGGGGTCGACACGCTCGACGTCGGCGCCAGCCGGCGCATCGGCAACCACCTCGCGGTCGGCGCGGTGGTCCGCGATCTCGGCGCGCCCGCGATCGCTGGCGGCGCCGTCTCGCGTCGCTACGAGCTCGAGCTGGTGACCCGGCCGCTGGCCACCGATCGCCTGGAGCTCGCGCTCGGCGGTCGCGTCGACGAGGTCCGCCACGACGCCGACGGCTGGCTGCGGCTGTCGACCCGCATCGCCCGCGGCGTGGTGGTCACCGCCACTGGCGAGTCGCGAGCCCTGACCGCGCTC
>JAYVSF010000894.1:0-4517 GCA_043775605.1 Myxococcales bacterium | reverse complement strand
GTCGGAGGCAGACCGCGTGGTCGGGCTCGAGCTGGGCGCCGACGATTACGTGACCAAGCCGTTCTCGCCGCGCGAGCTGGTGGCCCGGATCCGGGCCGTGCTGCGGCGGGGCCCGCGGACCGAGCTGCCGGCGGTCCACGAGGTGCTGGTGGTCGGGCCGCTGCGGATCGACCGCGACGCCTACCGGGTGACCCGCGACGGCGAGCCGGTCCAGCTGACGCCGACCCAGCTGCGGATGTTGTTCCTCCTCGCCGGCAACCCCGACCGCGCCTTCACCCGCGAGCAGCTGGTCCAGCACGCGTGCGGCGGCGACATCTTCGTCGAGGCCCGCACCATCGACAGCCACGTGTCGCGGATGCGGTCGCTGCTGGGGCCGACCGCCGACGGCGGGGCCTACGTCGAGACGGTGCGCGGGGTCGGCTACCGCTTCCGGATGCCGCGATGACGGCCGCGACGCTGGCGACGACGCTCGCGCTGGTGGCGGTCGCGATCGCCGCCGGCCTGCTCGGGCTGCGCCTGCGGGCGGCCCGCCGCGACCAGGGCGGGTTGCGGCGCGAACTCGAGCAGGAGCGCGCCCACGCCGCCGCGCTCGAGCGATCGCGGATCGAGCTCGCGGCCAACCTGGCCCACGAGATCGGCACGCCGCTGACCGCGCTGCGCGGCTACGTCGAGACCTTGCGCGACGACGACCACGGGCCCGACGATCGCCCGCGCTTCCTCGAGATCTGCCTGCGCAACGTCGAGCGGCTCGAGCGGCTGGTGGCCGAGGTCGCCGAGCTGGCCGAGGTCGAGAGCGAGCCGCGCCCGCCGGCGCTCGCGCCGGTGCCGGCGGCCGAGGCGATCGACCTGGCGGTGGCGACCCTGACGCCGCTGGCCAGCGCGCGCGGCATCACCGTCAGGGCGGCCCCGACGACGCTGGTGCTGGCCGCCGATCGCGATCGGCTGGTGCAGGTGTTGGTCAACCTGCTCGACAACGCGGTCAAGTTCACGGCCAGCGGGGGCACGGTGGCGGTCCGCGGCTGTGCCAGGGACGGACGCCACGGCATCGAGGTGGTCGACGACGGCCCCGGCATCGATCGCGCGTCCTTGCCCCGGGTCACCGAGCGCTTCTTCCGGGTCGACCGCTCGCGGGCCCGCGGCGAGCGCGGCGGCTTCGGCCTCGGCCTCGCCCTCGCCAAGCACCTGGTCGAGCGGATGGGCGGCGAGCTGGTGATCGCCAGCGAGCTCGGCGTCGGCACCACCGCCACGGTCTGGCTGAAGCCGCCCGCGACCTGACCCGACGTCCGGTCGCACCCGGCTTCCGGGGGCCCCGCGCGCGTGCTAGTCAGCGGGGTCTTGTCCGTGTCCAACCGATCATCGACGGGCCGCCGCGCGTGAGCGAGCCGTTCGCGGACGAGCTGCGCCGCACCGAGCGCGAGCTGCGGGCCAGCGAGCAGCGGTTCCGCGCCCTGTTCGAGCAGGCCGCGGTCGGGGTCGCGCTGCTCGACAGCACCACCGGGCGCTTCCTGCGGGTCAACCGCAAGTACCTCGAGATCATCGGCTACACACTCGACGAGATGCTCGCGCTCGACTTCATGCGGCTCACGCCGCCGGACGATCTGGCCGACGATCTGGCGGCGATGGACCGGCTGCGGCGCGGCGTGGTCCGCGAGTTCGCGCTCGAGAAGCGGCTGGTGCGCGCCGACGGCACGCCGATCTGGGTGACGCTCGCGGTGTCGGCGATGTGGGCGCCCGGCGAGGCGCCGTCGGAGCACATCGCCGTGGTCCAGGACATCAGCGCGCGCAAGGCCGCCGAGCGACGGACCCAGCAGGCCCGGGCCGAGCTCGAGTCGACCCTGGCCGCGCTGCCGGATTTGATGTTCGAGCTCGACGACGAGGGCCGCATCTACGACTTTCGCGCGCCCCACCCGGAGCTGCTGGCCGCGCCGCCCGAGGTCTTCTTGGGCGGGACCATGCGCGAGGTGCTGCCGGCCGATGTCGCCACGATCATCGAGGGCGCGCTGGCCGAGGCCGTGGCCCACGGCCACTCCCACGGCGCCCGCTACCGCCTGACCCTCGACGGCGGCGACCGCTGGTTCGAGCTGTCGGCGGCCCGCAAGCACGTCGACGTCGGCCGCCCGCGTCTGATCGCGATCGCCCGCGACATCACCGAGCGCGAGGTCGCCGACGAGCGCCGGCGCTCGCTCGAGGCCCAGCTCCGCCAGGCCCAGAAGATGGAGGCGCTCGGCACCCTGGCCGGCGGCCTGGCCCATGACGTCAACAACCTGCTCACGATCATCGGGCTCAGCGTCGACGCCCTCCGGCGCGAGGTGGCGCCGTCGCCGCGCACGACCGAGCCGCTGCGCGCCCTCGACACCACGCTGGCCCGCGCCACCGGCCTGGTCCAGCGCATCCTGGCGTTCGGCCGCAAGCAGCCGGTCAGCCGCCAGGTCCTCGCCGCCCGGGAGCCGCTGCTCGAGGCCACCGACCTGTTGCGCGCGACCCTGCCGGCCGGCATCGACCTCCAGGTCGAGCTCGGCGACGACGAGCTGCGGGTCCACGCCGATCCGTCCCAGCTCCAGCAGGTGCTGATCAACCTCGGCACCAACGCCTGGCAGGCGATCGCGCGCCCGACCGGCACCATCACGTTCGAGCTGGCGCGGGCGACGATCGGCCCCGACCACCCGACCCGCGCCGCCGGCGAGTACGCCCGCTTCCGGGTCAAGGACGACGGCGCCGGCATGACCGCGGCGATCCGCGAGCGGATCTTCGAGCCGTTCTTCACCACCAAGGGCATCGGCCAGGGCTCCGGCCTCGGCCTGGCGGTGGTCCACGGCATCGTCGAGGAGCACGGCGGCTTCATCACGGTCGACAGCGCGCCCGAGCACGGCACCACGATCGAGGTCTACCTGGCGGCGATCTCCACGCTGCCCGCGCAGCGCGAGCCGGTGGCCGCGGCGGGCCCTAGCACCGGCGGCACGGTGGTGTACGTCGACGACGAGCCGCTGATCGTGCATGCCATGGTCAAGGTCCTCGAGCTGCTCGGCTACCGGGCCCACGGGTTCACCCGCGGCAGCGACGCGCTGGCGGCGATCGCCGCCGACCCGCGCGCGATCGACGCCGTCGTCACCGACCTCAGCATGCCCGAGATGTCGGGCCTCGAGCTGGCCCGCGCCATCACCGCGCTCGGCGTCGACCTGCCGATCGTGCTGGTCTCGGGCTACGCGCCGCACCTCGACGGCCAGCTCGCCGACGCCGGCATCCGCCACCAGCTGGCCAAGCCGTTCGACGCCGAGACCCTCGCCGCCCTGCTGCGCTCGCTGCTGGCCTGAGGATCGTGTTGGCGAGCTGGCGGACCACCATCGCCGGCCGGCCGTGGAAGCCGACCAGGGTGCCGACGATGCGCCCGGGCCGCTCGATCCGCAGCACGACGTCCGCGCCGCCGGGGCTCACACCGGTGACCGCCGCGTTGGCGCCGTCGGGCGCGCGGGCATGCACGGTGTAGCGCGCGTCGCTCCAGGCCGGCAGCGTGAACCGGCCGTCGACGTCGGTGATCGCCGTGCGGGTCCCGATCCACGGCGCGGTCGCCGGGGTGTAGCCAGTCGACGCCTCGATCGCGCGCACGGTGACGTCGGGGTACGGGCCGCCAGTGCCGTCGACCACGCGACCGCGCACCGTCGCGCTCCGCAGCCGCACCCGCAGCACGACGCCGGTGACGCGGGTGTCTCGGCCGGTTGCACCCCGGAGCCTGTCCCCCAAAGGTGTCGCAAGGGTGTTGCCGTCCCGTCACCGAGGGTGGTCACGCTGGGCGGGCCATGAAGCAACATGCACTGATTGCGATCGCGGTGGCGCTGGCGGCGACCGGCTGCTCGAAGCGCAAGGCGTCGGGCCGGTCGGTCAAGATCGACGGCTCGAGCACGGTGTTCCTGATCAGCCAGGCGGTGGCGGAGGAGCTGACCCGGGCCGGCACCGCGCAGGTGACGGTCGGGTCGTCGGGCACCGGCGGCGGCTTCAAGAAGTTCTGCCGCGGCGAGCTCGACATCAGCGACGCGTCGCGGCCGATCAAGTCAACCGAGGCGGCCGAGTGCAAGGCCCGCGGCATCGAGTGGATCGAGCTGCCGGTGGCGTACGACGGCCTGGCGGTGGTGGTGAACCCCAAGAACACCTGGGTCGACCACCTCACGGTCGACGAGCTGCGTACGATCTGGGCGCCCGAGGCCCAGGGCTCGATCACCCGCTGGTCGCAGGTCCGCGACGGCTGGCCCGACCAGCCGCTGCGCCTGTTCGGCCCCGGCGTCGACTCGGGCACCTACGACTATTTCACCGCGGCGGTGGTCGGCAAGGAGCACTCCAGCCGCGGCGACTACACCCAGAGCGAGGACGACAACACGCTGGTCACCGGCGTCGCCAGCGACGAGGGCGGCCTCGGCTTCTTCGGCTACGCCTACTACGCCGAGAACCAGGACAAGCTGAAGGTGGTGCCGATAGACGACGGCAAGGCCGACAACGGCGCCGGACCGATCGCGCCGTCGCCGCAG
>JAYVSF010000893.1:0-5037 GCA_043775605.1 Myxococcales bacterium | reverse complement strand
GTGAGAGCCAGGGCCAGCAGCGCCGGCCACAACCAGGACACTCGTTGCAGGGGGGTGAGGTACATGATCGGGCGAATCGGCCGGGGCACGAGAGGAGTGAGGCTGCAATCGGGTAGCCAGGTATGCACCACCCGCAAGTCCTCGATTCGGCCACTCCTCGGCGCCGATCAGGCCCGCGCCCGCGCTCAGCCCGTCGGCTGGCACGCTTCTCGATTCCACCCACCGTCAATTTTGCCGACACCCCGCGAGTATGACGTCAGCGAACATCGCACATGCTCATGATCCGACGGACACGACCGGCGGCGAGGCGCCCCTCGTTCGCCGCACCTCCGTGACAGGCTGGGGAATCGGCAGCGACACGACCAGGCGGGCGCCGCCGGTGTAGCTGGCGTCGAGCTCGAGGGTGCCACCGTGCGCGCGGATGATCTCGCGGCAGATCGCGAGGCCCAGGCCCAGGCCCTGACCGACCTCCTTGGTGGTGAAGAACGGCTCGAACATCCGGGCGCGTACGGCCTCGGGCACCCCGGGGCCGTCGTCGGTGACCCGGATGCGGACCTGGCGCTCGTCCACCACCGCGTCGAGGGTGATCCGGCCGCAACCCTGCAGCGCGTCGGCAGCGTTCCGCAGCAGGTTGGTGACGGTCTGGTTGATCCGGCCCTCGTTGATCAGCAGCCGGGGCAACGGCGGCAGCTCGCAGCGCAGCTCGACGTCGGGCAACGACCGCGTGAACATCGCGATCGTGGTCCGCAGGCTCTCGCCGAGATCGACCAGCTCGCGCTCGGGCGGCTCGCCGCGCAGGAAGGTCTTGAGCTCGCCGTGGATCGCGGTGATCCGGGCGATCGCCTGCCCGGTGATCGCGAACGCCGGGGCGCTGTCCTCGAGGACGTAGTCGAGGTCGAGGTCGCGCCACAGCTCGTCGATCAGAGCCACCGTCGACGGATCGGTCGCACGCTCGCGGCAGGCGGTGAGCGCGGCCTGCATCGCCCGCGAGTACTCCTCGAGGGGGCCGAGGTTGTTCTGGACCACGTTGAGCGGGTTGTTGATCTCGTGCGAGAGCTGGGCGAGCAGGCGGCCGAGCGCCGACAGCTTCTCGACCTGCACCATCCGCTGGTTGGCCCGCAGCAGGTCCTGCGTCCGCTCGTCGACGGTGGCCTCGAGCTCGAGGTTGCGCCTGATCAGCGCCCGCGAGCGCCACAGGACGATCGCGGCGATGAGGAGCAGCAGCGAGAGCACCACGCCCGCCCGGAACCACCAGGTCTCCCACCACGGGGTCTCGACCACGAACCGGAACGTGGTCGGGGCGCCCCAGGGCCCGCCGCGGTAGCGCGCGCGGGCGGCGAGCTGGTACGCGCCCGCCGGCAACCGGTGATAGCGGACCTCGCGGCCCGCGTTGGGGCGCCAGCCATCGTCGAATCCTGACAGCTTGACCTGGTACTCGAGCTGCCGCGGATCGAGGAAGGACACCGCCGCGAACTCGACGTCGAGGTCACCGTGGCGGTAGGGCACGACCCAGCCGATCGGCACGCGCCAGTCCTGGACGTCGAGCAGGCGGGGGCCGAGGTGGCCGCGCTCCAGGGTGACCTGCGGCGGGGGCGGCGCGACGTAGCGGCGGGTGTCGAACACGCCCAGGCCGGTGCTGGTCCCGAGCCAGATCTCGCCGGTCGGGCTCACCCACGACGCGTTGGCGTTGCAGTCGTCACCGGGCGCGCCGCCGCGGCCGGTGAAGTGGTCGACCGCGTCGTCGCCGATCACCGACACGCCCTGCGCGCCGCCGACCCACAGCCGGCCCTGCAGATCCTCCCGGAGCGAGTAGGGGACCGGGCTGTTGAGGCCGTTCGCCTGATCGAAGTGGTGGACCCCGGCGAGCCGCCCGCCCTCGTACCGGGCACAGGTCACGCCGTCGACCGACAGGTAGCTCACGCACACCTCGCCACGGCGGCGCAGGACGATCAAGACCAGGCCGTCGTCGCGCAGCCCATCCTGCACGGTGAAGTGGTGCCAGGTCGTCCCGTCGTGGAGGAAGAGGCCGCGGCTGGTGGTGACCCACAGGCCGTGGCCGTCGACGGCGAGCTGCCAGACCCGCGAGCCCTCCGCGCCGGGGACCGCGACGGACTCGTAGAGCTCGTCGGCGCCGGCCGGCCGCCGGTACAGCGCGCCCTGGTCGGTGCCGATCCACAGCGCGCCGTCGCCAGCGACCGCGAGGCTGGTCGGGGCGCCGTGGGTGAGGCCGGCCTCGGCGCCGAACACGTCGACGCGGCCGCTGGCGAGGTCGTAGCGCTCCAGGTTCTCGCTCACGATCCACAGCGCGCCGGCCGGCTGCTCGAGGATGGCCCGCACCGCGCGGTCGGTGATGGTCTGCAGGCCGTGCTCGCCGAGCAAGGCGACCCCGTGATCGGTGCCGATCGCGATCCGTCCGTCCGCGAGCCCGGTCACCGCCCAGACGTTGCTCGAGGGCAGACCGTCGGCGACCGTGAGCGAGCGCCACAGGCCGCGACCGGTCTCGCGCTGCAGGCCGAGGCTGGTCAGCCACATCGTGCCCTCGCGATCGACCCACACCGACTTGATGTTGCGGGCATCGGGCGGGAGATCGGTGGGTACCAGCCGGGCCAGGTCGCCGTCGATCTCGACCAGGCCGGAGGCGGTCGGGACCAGCAGGTTGCCGGTCGCGCCGAGGCCGAGGCGGACGTTGCTGGGCCCGACCACGGCGCCCGCCAGGTTCGATCGATCCTCGAACGGCGCGCCGGGCGCGCGCTGCATCCACAGGTGCGCGCCGGCCCGGACCCACAGGCGCCCACGCCCGTCGCGCAGCAGGTGGGTGACCTCGTCGAGGAAGTCGTGGCCGACGTCCTCGAACCCCGGCCGGCCGGGCACCGCGCGCATGAGGCGCTGCCCGCGGCCGACCAGGATGGTCCCGTCGGGTTCCACCAGCAGCCCGAACGCCGGCCCGCCGGGCCAGCCGGGGACCGGCTCGACGCGATCGCCGGCGTCGACGACGTAGGGGCCGCGGGTGGTCGTCACCCAGGTCCGGCCATCGCTGGCGAAGCCGATCAGGTGCATGCCGTCGACCGGCAGGACCTCGGTGCCGAGCGCGACGAAGCGGTGCCCGTGCTGGCGGAACACGCCGCGCGACGCCGCGCCCCAGAGCACGCCATCGGGGGCCACGGCCATGTCGGTGACCAGCGCCGACGGCAACCCGTCCGCGACGCTGTAGACCCGGAACCGGGCCCCGTCGAAGCGAAACAGCCCGTTGGGCGACGCGGCCCAGATGAAGCCCTCGCGATCCTGGAGCCCGACGTACACGTCGAGCGCGGTCAGGCCGTCGTCGCTGCCGTAGCCGCGGAAGCGGATGTGCCCGGGCCCTGGACCCGCGGCGGTGGCGCGGGTGTCGGCGAGGGTCACCAGCGCCACCCCGAGCGCCAGCAGGGCGCGCCGGCTCACCGGGCCGCGGTCCTCGCTCGCAGCGCCTGGGTGCGCTCGCAGGCGCGAGCGATCACGTCCAGCATGTCCGCCCGGTTCCAGGGCTTGCCCAGCACCGAGAACAGCTCGCCCGCATCCTCGAGCGCGCGGACCTCGAGGGTGTCCAGGTAGCCGGTGACCATCACGATCGCCACGTCCTGGGTGGTGCGCGCCCTGCGGGTGAAGACCTCACCGTTCATGCCCGGCATGCCGTAGTCCGTGAGGACGACGTCGAACTCGCGGTGCGCGAGGAGTTGGAGGCCGGCCTCGCCGGAGGACGCGGTCTCGATCTCGAAGTGCTTGCGCCAGACGCGCCGGAAGGTCTCGAGGTTCTGCACTTCGTCATCCACGAGGAGCACCCGGATCCGGGCGGGCGGGTCGGGTGACGGGGACAGCATCTGGATCATTCTCGCTCCTTTTGCTTGGGCGCGCGCGGGGTCATCACCGGACATTCATGATGAGCGCGGGGCCAGCGGGGGCGCTCATCCGCCGATCGCCGAGGGGTCGGCGTGGTGGTGCCAACCCGACGGTCGTCTTGGCGGTGGACGGCATCCCGCGGACTGAAGCAAGCAGCGCGCCAACCCGGGGGTGCCCGCGGCGCCGCCCCACTCCCGTGTCCTACGGCGTGGCGCCTGCCTCGGTGAGGGCCGGGAGTGCGGCCGACGGGGGCGGCGTGGCGGGCTCGGTGGTCGGTGACAGGCCGCGTGGCAGCAGCAGCCAGTAACGTCCGGGACCGCCGGTGTGGCCGGCGAGCTCGACGGCGACCGGATCGTCGCCCCAGAACAGATCGGCGCGCACCGGGCCGCGGATGTTGCCGCCGGTGTCCTGCGCGATCACGAGGTGACGCCACGGCGCGGTGCCGCTGACGCCCGGCCGGGGCGCGCGGGTGTCGATCCACAGCGGCGTCGATGCCGCGATGAACGCGCGATCGACCGCGGCCGAGCGCTGGCTGGTCAGCACCACGCCCTGCGAGCCGAGCGCGCCATTCTCCTGGCCGAGGGCGAAGAAGACCTTGGCCGGGTTGCCGTCGGTGAGCTGGTCGAGGCCGGGCAGGTCGCGCGCGAGCTCGGCGCGGATGCCCTGCATGGTGCCCTGGCCGCGCGGCAGCCGCCCGCGCGCGCGCAGGAGGCCGGCGATGCCGTGATAGGTCCGGCCGTTCTTGCCGGCGAACTGGATCCACACCGTCGAGCCGTCGTCGAGGGTGGCCTTGCCCGAGCCTTGGATCTCGAGGAACAGGGCGTCGATCGGATCGTCGAGCCAGAGCAGCTCGAGGCCCTGACCGGCGAGCGCGCCGCGGCGGATCTCGGCGCGCGTCGGATACGGGACCAGGGCGCCGGTGGTGGCGTCGAGGCGGCCCCAGATCCGGCGGCCGCGGGCGTCGGGGATGAAGCGGGCGAGGTCGACCATCATCAGATCGGGCGGGCGGGCGTAGATCGGGGTCTGGTACGGGCCGCCGCGGGTGCGTGAGGCCCGAACCGGCTGGACGAGATAGGCGGTCATCTTGCCGATGGGGCCGGTCGACGATGCGGCGGTCCATGGCCGGGTCTCCGCCTCGAACATCCGGCGGGCGGCGGCGTGATC
>JAYVSF010000892.1:0-4107 GCA_043775605.1 Myxococcales bacterium | reverse complement strand
GGGTCAGCGCGACCGGACTCACCGACGTCCCCGTGGCCACCGCGCCGCCGGGCGCCGCGACCGCCAGCCTGGGGTTCGAGCCGGTCGCGGGCGCCGCGGTGCCGGTCGGCGCGGTCGCGGCGGGCTCGACCGCCGACTTGCGCGGCGAGGCCACCGCCGGCAGCGACTTGCGCGACAGCCGCTGGGTCTCGGCGATCTCGGCGGTGGCGCCGCTGTCGCGCAAGATGGCCTCGAGCTCCTTGCGCAGGTCGCGGGCGCTCGCCTGGCGGTCGTCGGGTCGCTTGGACAGGGCCTTGAGGATCGCGAGGTCGAGCGCCTCGGGCACCTCCTTGCCGAGGCTGCGCAGCGACGGCGCGGCCTCGGTCAGGTGCTTGCTCATGATCTCGAAGTGGGTGTTGCCGTCGAACGGCGTGTCGCCGGCGATCGCCTCGTACAGGGTCGCGCCCAGCGAATAGATGTCGGAGCGCTGATCGACGTCCTGACCACGGACCTGCTCGGGCGACATGTAGCGCACCGTGCCCATGGTCTGGCCGGTCGCGGTCAGCCGGGTCGACGACGTCATCTTGGCGATGCCGAAGTCCATCACCGTCGCGCTGCCATCGGCGGCCTTGACCAGCACGTTCGACGGCTTCATGTCGCGATGGACGATGCCGCGGGCGTGGGCGTACTCGAGGGCGCGCAGCACGTCGATCGCGATCCGCACCGCCTCGGTCCACGGCTGGCCGTCGTCGGCCAGGATGATGCGCTCCCAGGTCTGGCCGGCGACGAACTGCATCGCCAGGATGACGCTGCCGTTCTCGGCGCCGAAGTCGTAGAGGTGGACGATGTGCGGGTGATCGAGCTGGGCCAGCGCCTTGGCCTCCTCGAGGAACCGGCTCTTGACCTGGCCCAACGCGGCCAGATCCGGCGGCAGCACCTTGAGCGCGACCTCCTGCTCGGTCATCGAATGGATGCCGCGGTAGACCACGCTCATGCCGCCCTGGCCGAGGACCTCGACCACGGTGTAGCGGCCGAGCAGGACCTGGCCGATCATGCGATGGGCGCCGGTGGTGCCGAGCGGCGCCCCGCAGCTTCCGCACTTGACGTCGACCTCGATCACCGCAGCCGAGCAGCGCGGACAGATGGCCGCCACTCAGCCCGCTCCTCGATCCGCGGCGGTCCGGGCGGCCTGGACAGCCCCGACGGCCAGCGACTCCCAGCCCGGGACCCGGGCCAGCAAGCGGGCGAGCTCGTCGGTGACGATCGCCGGGTACTCGACCGGCGTGTAGTGGGTGCCACCGCGAATCACGCACAGCCGCGAGCCCGGGATCGCCCGGTGGATCTGCTCGGCGGTCGACGGCGGCGTGAGGATGTCGCGATCGCCGGTGACGATCGCGGTCGGCACCGTGATCGTCGCCAGCGTCGGGGTCGCGTCGTGCTCGCCGAGGCGCTTCATCAGGTCGCTGTAGACCCGGTAGTCGATGCCGCCGAAGCCGCCGGCGACCGCGCGGAAGGTCTCGACGTCGAGACGGTCGGACACCATGCCGAACCGCTTCATCATGGTGATCATCGCGTCGGACGTCGCGACCCGGCCGGCGGCCCGGCCTAACAGCTCGGCCTGCGCCTTCATCGTCCGCAGCAGGATCGGGATCGCCCGCTCGACGAAGCGCGACGACAGCACGGTGCGGAACGGCCGACCAGCCGCGCCGTTGATGGCCAGCAGCCCGGCGACCCGCTCGGGCGCAGCCCGCCACAGCTCGAACTGGACCTGGACGCCCATCGACCAGCCGACCACCACCGCCCGGTCGACGTCCTCGGCGGCGAGGATCTCGAGCAGGTCGTCGACATGATGGCGGACGGTGTTGGCCTCGGGATCGGCGGCCGGCGCCGAGGTGTACAGGCCGCGGTAGTCCCAGCACAGCACGCGGTGATCGGGGATCGCGGCGTACAGGTGGCGGAACGCGACGCAGGTCCCGCCCAGGCCATTGGCCATCACCACCACCGGCGCGTCGGCCCGGCGGCCTGGCCGCACCTGATAGCCGATGCGGGTGCCGTCGCGGACGACCAGCGACCGCTGGACCAACCCGGGGATCATCGGGGCCCGACGTTAGCGGGCGCCGATCGGAGATGCAAACCGCGGCCTGGTTATAGGGTTCGCAGAGACCAACCCTATGTCATCGATCGATCGGTCCGGCACCGGAGTGCCGGTCCGATCTCGACAGTCAACCCCGGCCCGAGCTGCGCTCGGATCCTCAAAACGTGAGCATCGCGCCCAGGCGCATGCGCGAGTACTTCTCGTCGGACTGGGGCATGACCTTGGCCAGGCCGGTGTCCATCGGCTTGGGATCCGACGCGGCGTTGCTGTCGATCGACTGGCGGGCGCCGAACCGGAGATCGCCGAACAGGGACAGCCGGTCGGTCATCCGCCAGCGCACGCCGCCGCCGAGCTCGGCCAGCGACTGCGAGTCCTGGTAGCTGCCGCCACCGACGTCGACCTGGGTCACGCCGAGGCCACCGGAGATGTACGGCGACAGCCGGCGGTTCGCGGCCAGCTCGTAGGTCAGGCCGGCCATCAGGCGGCGATCGACCCGGTCGCCCGAGGCCAGGGTGTTCTTGGCGATCTCGCCGTCGACGAGCAGCGAGCGGCCGAGGCGGAATTGACCGACCAGGCCGACGTCCTGACCCTCGTTGACGCCCTGGACAGCGACCCCGCCGAGGTAGGCGCCGATGCCGAACCGGGGCAGCGGCGGCGGCGGCGCCATCAGCGGCGCGACGGCGTACGCGGTCGGGGCCGGTGCGATGGGCGGGTAGTAGCCGGTGCCACAGTCACACGCCGGGGGCGGCGGCGGCGGCGGCGGCTGGGCGAAGCCCTGACCGTCGCCGGAGTAGTACGAGCCACCGAGCCAGATCGCGCCGCCGATCCGGACGCTCGGCCCCTGGTAGTGATAGGTCGGCCGGTGCCAGTGGCCGAAGCGGATGTGGCCGCCACCACCGATCCGGATGCGGACATCGGCGGACGCGCGCGAACTGGTGGCCGCCAGGGTGACGCCGCTGAGCCCGAAGGCGAGGACTGCGAGGCTGATACGGAGGGTGGGACGGAGGGACGAGCTCACGGCAGACTCCTTGCGGACGGTGACCACGGCGTAGAGACGCGCGACGGCGCGGATCGGTTGACTCGGCCCGGTGGGCTGCACGAGATGCGCCAACCGGGATCGGCGGCGTCGGGCCTTTTGCAATCCCGGACCCGCCAGCGTGTCACGAGGTTACGACGGCGATGACGCCGTGCCAGCTCCGAATGCGCCCGGCCGTGAACGTTGCTTCACGGCTGCCCGTGCGGCTGGTGCCACAGCCCACCGTCCCGCACGAGGGCCGTCCAGAGGGGCTCGAATTCCTTTGCGATGCTTGACAGTTGCCAGAGGCACTCCATAGAGTCCCGCACGAGATCCGGAGGCACCATTGACCCAGCAGCCCCCCCCCAAGAAGTCGGGTAGCCGCGACATCAGCGCGCTCAAGGAGCGGCTCCGGCCGAAGACCGGCGTCAACGCCCCTGTCGGCGGACGTCCGCCGGTACCACCAGGCGGCACCGTGCTGCCGCCGCCCGGCCTCAACGTGCCACCGCCGCCCGGCGTCGTCACCGCGCCCGTTCCGGCAGCCCCGGCCCACGACCCCCATGATCCGTTCGGCGCGATGAACGCGATGGCGCAGGCCGGGACCGCCCAGCGCGCGCCCGAGATCGTCATCGTCCACGACGGCAAGCCGGTCGAGAGCGTCTCGACCGGGCACCGCGCGGCGACCATCGCGAAGTACGCGGTGATCGCGCTCTTGCCGTTCGTCGTCGGCATCGCGATCCGCGGCATCTCCAAGGACGCCGGCGCCTACAACTCCGGGATCAGCGGCGCCAAGTACATCCTGTCCGACGTGAAGAACCTCAAGAAGAGCCTGGCCGGGCTCAAGGACAAGCTCGACGAGGCCGCCAAGAAGGACCTGAGCGGGCGCGACGTCACCGCGGCGCTGGCCGCGTTCGACAAGCTCGAGCTCAAGGACGAGACCGTCTACAAAGCCAAGCAGAACAGCCTCGGCGCCATGCTCTCGGGCCAGATCCTCGGCTTCTACGGCGCCGCCTCCGAG
>JAYVSF010000891.1:0-16299 GCA_043775605.1 Myxococcales bacterium | reverse complement strand
AGAACATCGCGCCGGGGGCCGGCTCGAAGTTCGACGGCTTCTCGGCCGCGGTTGCGGTCCGCACGTCGGACGCTCGCTTGATCAGCACGAACTGCGGGCTCGTCGAAAAGCTCACGCCGTAGTCGACGGCACGGACCACCACGCGCTCCTCGAGATCGGCGGCGTCAGCCGACTCCCCGGGGCGCACCGCCGTACCCTGCCGGGTCAGGCGCACGATGACCTCCACCCGATCGCCGTGGCTGAGCGCGAGCGACGACAGGCGGACCCGGGCATCGCGAATGTCGCGCTCGAGCTGCCGATGGACGCCATCGCGCACCCGCTGCTTCATACCCTCGATGAGGGCGACGATCGCGTTCTCGTCCTCTCTGTCGCCCGACGCGAGACCCTTCTCGAGCAACTGGGCGGTCGCAAGCTGCTTTCCCACGCGGTTGAGCAGCTCGGGGAGGAGGCGCTGGTAGCACTCGTAGTCTTGATCGGCGGCCTTGAGCTCGGAGAGATCGGCGCGGTGCGCCACGTCGAGGGTGACGCCGTCGAGCTCCGGTGGAAACACCACGCGTGCTGGCGTGCCCCGATCGGCGCGGAAGTAGGTCCCGCTCACAACCGTCACGTCGCCGCCGCGGCTGTCCTTGCCAGCGAGATCCTTGCGCGCGACGTATGTGATGAAGCGCGGCGCGCACGCGTCGAGGGTGGCGGCGTCGCCGGCCAGAAGCGGATCGAGGCGGGCGTGCAGATCCGTGAGGCGTCCGCTCAGCGACAGGGCCTCGCTCTGGACGAACCGGAGGTCCTCGTTGGCGAGCTGTGACACCAGATCCGACGACAGGAATAGCGACTGCACCTCGCTCTGCGTCTCCGCCAGCGCGTCGCGGAGAGCCTTGAGGCGTCGGCCGGCCTCATCACCGAAGGCGAGGCGGATCGCGGCGAGGGCACCCTCGACCTGCGCGGCGGTGGGTTTGGCGGTGAAGGACGTCGGCAGCGAACCTTCGTCGTACCAGCCTGTGACCGTCGAGCTCTCGTAGAGCGAGTCGAGGCCCACGCCGACCGTGCTCTCGAGCAAGGTACGGTAGACCGTGGTTGCGCGCTGCAGGTCGCCGATCGACGAGAGCAGCTTGCGCTGGGGCTCGTCGCGCAGGAGAACGCGGTCGTCCGCCATCGTGACCGTGAGCTCTTTGTCGTTGACGACCGTGTAGTTCTCGACGGAGACCTCGGTGGGTGTCGAGCCGAGGACCCGGGCACGGACCGAGATGCGGCCATGCAGGCAGCCCACCGATGGAGCGAAGGCGATCACGATGTCGTCCGCGCGGTCGATCGAGTACAGGCTGGCGATGATCGCCCGGCCCGCGTGGAGTAGGTAGCCATGAGGGCCGACAGCATGGACGCGCATCGCCGCGCGCAGCGCGGCTGCGCTGTCGTTATCGGGGCAGTCCGAGCCGTTCGCGGTCTGCGACGGGTCTGGGACCGCGCCTGGGATGTCAGGGATCTGCGTCGCGCGCTGGCACGACGCGAGGCTCGCCGCTACGAGCAGGAGGGTGAGAGTGGAACGCATGATCACCTCGGGCGCCGACCGGCGCAGTTGAAGAGTTGTCGCGACGCGGCGATCGGTCGCAATCGGCAGTCGTGGCGGCGCCGGCCTCATCGTTCCAGACCGATGCCGATGCCGACCGTGAACGTCACGATGTTCTGGGCGCTACTGTCACGCTCTAGGTCCAGCTCGGTGTCCATCGACACGCCCCACCCCGACCTCGTGGCCATGAGAAGATCGAGCGCCGTCCCGAGCCCGATCCGGCCCTCGCCGTCAGGGAATTGGGTCCAGCTGAGACCGAGGGCGGGCTGATACGACCAGGCCGACGTCCGACCTTTGCCCCGCACGCCGAGTCCCAGCATCCCGTACCTGGCACCGTCGCCGTCGCGATTGTAGTGCTCCACGAGCGCAACCGAGTAGTCGGTCGACTCCGAATGGGAGATGTAGGCACCTATCGACGAGGCTTCGATGAATGCGTACGTGGCTCCCGACGCCTCGGCCAGTGGATACCCGCCCGGCGAGCCGGAGGCGTCCCAGAGTTGCAAACCGACCAAGGCCGAGGCGCTGGCAGCGTAGCCGCTGCGCCTTGGTACATCGCGGACGAACGCAGGCGGATATCCGGCTCCCGATCGCGGCGACTCAGAGGGTGCGAGCGACCGGCTGGTGGTAGTCGGGGCGACCGGGGCGCGTGGCGGCTCCCAGTCCGGTGGTGGCGCGATCATGGGCGACGCTGGACGGGTGGGCGGTGCGCCAGAACTGGTGGGCTGAGCCGCGAAAGTGACGGATGCACACGCTCCGCTGGTGCAGACGAGGTTGCCCAGGCAGTCGGTGTCCTTGGCACAGGTCGGCGCCGGTACCACGACCGGCGCCGTCGCGACGGATGTGCAGGTGCCCTCGTCGCAGATCCGGTCACCCTTACAGTCCGTGTCCTTCGAGCAGCCTGCCGCTGGGGGCCCCACCTGCGGCTCGACGGGCTGAGCCCACGATGTGGCGCGCAGCACGCTCGTCATCATCAGCAGCGCAAGCACGGCCACGGGTAAGATTCTCCGGCCGTGCATCAGCAGGTCCTCGAGCGGTGCGCGACGCGCCGGCGCGCACGTCCGGCGACGAGCAGGCTCAGCGCACCCGCGAGCACCGTCGTCGACGATGCGCCGCCGGCGTCGCACCCGCCGTCGGACGGCGGCGGCGGTGGCGCCGTCGAGAGGCAGTGGCCCTGGCCATCACAGGCGGTACCGGCGAGACAGTAGGAGCCGTTCAGGTCGCAGCACTGGGCGCCGGTGGGAATGCAGAAGTTCGTGTTGCCGCACTGCATCTGACCGGTCGGACAGGTCCCGCCGCCGCCGCCACAGCTGCCATTGCTCGAGCAGGTGCCGCCGGCGCAGCATGTCGGATGAGCGGTGTCGCAGCACCAGCCATTGTTGCAGTCGATGGGGAAGCCGGCCGGGCAGCTCAGTGCCGTGTCGTCACCCACCGGAAACGCGGGGCTGTCGCCGCCGAACGGAGACGCTGCGAGCGCCGGCGTGGCGTCGACGGGCTCGTCGCCATCGCCGTTCGCGAACGCTCGGCTCGCGTCGAACGAGAGCAGTGCACACGAGATCAGGATCCAGCTGTACATCTTCATCGTATCCTCCTGTTCCAGAACGGAACCACTGCAGGTCCAGCCCGAGTCCACAACGGACTCGGGCCGACTGCAGTCGTGTTCGTCGCCACGGTCCGCACCTCGGCACTCACGGACTGCGACGATGGAGCAAGCCATCACCAGCCGACCGCCGGGGTAGGCCCGGCCGCGGTCAGCAGGACTGGTAGCAGTTGCTGTCGTCCAGCTGGCAGCTCCCGCGGCACGAGTAGTCGCCGTCAGGACATCCCGCCATGCACGACAGGTTGTCGCGGTCGCAGGCATTGTGGCAGTCCAGGTTGTCCTGGATGGTCTGGATGGGGTCGCTACCGCCGCCCTGATTCTCGTAGTCACCCGAGCCGTAGCTCGCGTTCGAGGGCGGCGGGATGCAGGCGGTGCCTGCAACGGCGCAGACTGCGCAGAGCATGAGCAGGACACGCGCGAGCGTCGAGGTCATCATCGCCATTTCTCCGTTCCTGGTAGTGAGTTGGTTCGAATGTGTTCGAATGTGTTCTCGTCGTCGCCCCGTCACCGATAGTTGATTTGGGTCAATCGGATCGTCGGGCTCGACGACGCGGTGAAGGCGGCCCACCCTCCGAAGACCTGCCCCGGCTGGAGATCGCCGGGCAGGATGTCGGCGTGCGTGCCATCCCGGTCCGTGTACTGGAACTTCAGCAGCACGATCGGCCGCGCGCCGTCGTTGCGGAACTTCCACGTCCACGTGTCGCGGTTCACCTGCGTGAAGCTGACCGAGACGGGGGCACCGCCGTTGAAGCGCTGCCACGGCGACCAGTTCGGGTCGCCCTCGGCGGGCCTACGCCCGAGCGTGAACATCAGCGACAGGACGGCGACCACGAGCAGGACACTTCGCTTGACGTGCATGACACTCTCCCGGCGGGATCTGCGATCCCTGTTCTTGACGGGGCAGGCGCGACCCTCGCCGCGAACCCCGCGCGAAGTGCCCCCCGAACCACCGACCAGCGACTCTCGCCAGTCGATCGTCGAGATGGATAGCGTCGGCTCCACGCCGCGTGTTCCGGACTTTCTGCATCTTCGCCGCGACCGACCTCGGTTCGATGGGTTACGCTCGGAGCGCCGATGACGGACGAGGCCGATCTCACCCTGCTCGACCGCTGGCGTGCCGGCGACAACCAGGCCGGCACGCAGCTCTTCCGCCGCCACCTTGCGGCCATCCACCGATTTTTTTCGACCAAGGCCGAGCCCGACGCGGTCGACGAGCTCGTGCAAGACACCTTCCTCGCATGCCTCCGCAAGCGCGACAATTTTCGCGGCGACAGCAGCTTCCGAACGTTCCTCTTCGGGATCGCCCGCCTCGAGCTGTTCGCCCACTGGCGCGGCAAGCGCACCCGCGAGGTGCCGGTCGACTTCGACGAGATCTCGGTCGCCGCCCTCACAACGAGCGTCGGCACCAAGCTCGATCGCCGCGAGGGTCACGCCCGCATGCTCGACGCCCTCCGCCAGCTACCCGTGGAGCAGCAGCTCCTCCTCGAGCTGGCCTACTGGGAGAAGCTCGATGGCACCGAGCTCGCCGTCATCTTCGCCGTCGAGCCCGCCACCATTCGCAGCCGCCTCTTCCGCGCCCGCGAGGCCCTCCGCGCCACGCTCTCCTCCGACCCCTCGTTGCCCGCCTCGGCTCCCACCTCCGACGACTTCGATGCATGGGCCCGCGCCCTCCACGACGAGCAGTGACCAGGAGTGCCAGAGCGTGCGTGCCGGATCGCCGACCGCGCGCGGCGTCCGCCTGCGTGGTGGGCTCGGACCACAACGACATCACCGGGGCGCGGCCGCGCTACGGGCGAGGGCCGCGGCGATGTCAGGGTGAGCCCAGCGCGCCGGCGATCGACAGCGTTGGCTTGAGATACCAGCTGATATCACCCTCGGGCTGTACTGGATCGTAGACCTCAAGGGGGACAGACAGCCGGACCTGAACGCTCGAGCTTGCCAGCAAATCTACGGACAGTGCAATGCTTGCCTGCGTCCCACGACGCTGGTCACAGTCATGTGTGTGGTCGCCGATGTCGAGATCTGCTTCGTGGAAACAGTGTGACACTTGTACGGACACGCCAAGTCCGATCCCCGGGACGAAGCCTGTGTCGACGTAGTCACGTAGCTCGGCCGGCTTTGACCGGAACATCCGCCTGACGACGCCCGACCACGCGAGGCCGCCACCGAGGTTGTGTGAGTGCATGGCGCCCGGCTCGCCATCGGGTTGAGTGCGCTTGTACGTCAGCCACCCCGTCAGGTTCTGGCCCTCTGTGGGCCTGAGCTCCATGGTGGCCTGCACCGTGACTCCACCATTGCCCTCACGCGTGACAAGCATTCCGTCGTTGTCGGGGACGTGGCCAAACGGATACACCTCGTATGCGGCCGTGAGCGTGAACGCGGCCTCGCGAAGGCCAGCCGAATTGATCTGGCGCCATTCCTCCGCCTTGCTCCGCTGATCACACAGGAGCTTGTTCTCCGGCGCCACGGTCGAACAGTCCTCCTCCGTTCCCTCCGCTCGCAGTATCGAAGCCTGCAGTATCGACGCTTGTATTGCCCTTCCCCTCGCGCTCCGCAACGAGAAGGGGTTGGATGTCCACGACAGGGCTGCGCGGCTTCGGCCGCTCTGAACTTCCGACGTCAGGGCCAGGCGAATCTCCGACCAGAACCGATTGTAGTCGCTGTCCCAGAGCTCGCCCGGCGTCAAGGTCGCGGTGAGGTTGCTGCTGTCGCTACTGACCGCGAGGCTGCTGCTGAGGGCGGACCCCGTCGGGCGAATCAGCAATGTGTCGACGCCGGCCACGGGATCGGGCGCGCTCGTGAACGTGTCGGCGTGCGCTGTCAATGGGGCGAAGAGGACGCACGAGACCAGGGCCAGCGTAGTCGCGCTCAGACCGTCAGGGTGCGATGACAGCCCGCGTTCCAACCCACGGCGGATCAGACCGTCTGAAGGGGCCATGGCGGCCAACCTCGATGCGGTGACTTGTGCCATGATAGATTGAGATGGTGATGCCATCGAGAGGATCTCCTGCGCTGATGGTCCACGAGACCGATATGGTCCCGTCAGGCTGAGGGCGTATCGGTCTGGTGACCGAGATGGGGGGGTGGCCGTCATGTTCGGGGTGTTCGGGGTAGGTAAATGGCGAGTGAAGGAGTGGCTGGCGCCCGCGCAGCAGGATCGTGCGGTTGTTGATCTTCAGATTGTCGACGATGACCTGCCGACCATTCGCCTTCTTCCATTCGATGCGAAGAGTGTACGGAATCTCGGGCTTGTCGGCCTGGCCGGCCGCGCGGAGGGGGCCACCGACAGGAGAAGAAGGGTTCTCTTCACCGCTGGCAGGGCCATGTGGCCGCACGGCGCGCGAGACGAAGAGCGCGCCCGGATATGGCTTTCCGGTCTCGCACCGTCCAACCTGCACACCCCGAACCGCTGAGCATAGTTTCTGAAGACGGTCGACGACGTCCGCCTCCGTCTCGAGATCGTCTTTCAAGTTGACCTCGTGGCATGGCGCTTCGCGCATGCACTTCCCAGCCATCCAGTGGCATCCTGATTCGCTTTTGCAGGCGGTGATGCCGTCGTACCCACATGTCCCCCTCGTACAGATCGGGAAAATCGTGGCGGGCGCGCCAAGTGCGATTGCCTGCACGAGCCTCGTGGACGAGATGCAGAGCGCGCCATGCTGGTCCCAGATCGCTTCGACGGGCTGCAACGCGGGATCGACATCAGGCAACACGCAGCGGGCTGGGTCGAACCCGTTCTCACCTTCACACTCTTTATAGGGAATACGGAAGAGTTCGGCGCGGTCCGTAGTGTACCTCGTGCCATCACAGAAGTCGGCCGTCATCATCTTCAAGGCAGCCACTCGTCGAAGCAAGTAGCCTTTGTCCTCGTCCGAGGGAGTCTGGCCGAGTTTCTTGAAGGGCTTGTGTTGTTCGATGCGATCGATGTCGAGCTTCGCGAGCGCGTCACGCGCACAGGCCAGGTGAAAGAAGCTCGCATCCCATGCGGTATCGGTCTGGCCAAGCGGCGTCAGGTCGGTTGCGTATCCCTCGCTCTTGAAGACGACGAGGTCGAACGCGGGCTCGGCTGGTGAGGCTGACGCTGCCCGGTCGGGAGGGTAGATGTTGCTCGTGGCGGCCCCGGCCGGCGCCGCCCAGTCGAATTTGTCCCAGAGGGGACCGATCGTCGCCAGAGGTGACATTCCCGCATTCGGAAGCGGCCATTGGTCTCGCCATTGCTGAGACTCAAAGCGATTGCACAACGATGCGGTGACGCATTTGGGGTCGTTGTTTAGAATGCGATCTTTGGTGCAGTAGACAGTCGTGTCTTCCTTATATGTCTCATAGTCGTCTCTCATCGCGCGAATCTTGTATATGTACTTCAGGCGCGTGCACGAGACCTGACGTGGCGCACCCTCTGACGATGTGTCTGTCAGCCATTCGTCGCAGTACCGCCCCACGTCGCTGATGATGAGCTCTCTGGTTTTGTCGCCCCGCTTGACCTTGAACCTCCCCCCCTGAAGGTCTCCGCCTTTGCACCATTGGGAATCAGTCTTGACGACCAGTTCGTCGTCTTCGACGTCGAGGGTGCCCCCCACGCAGTCACTGCCGGCCTTCGTGAAGCTCTTCAACACCAGCGTGAAGCCCTCGCGATTCGTTTTGCCAGCACTCAGGCCGTTGATCGGGAAGCCATTGACGGCAGGCGAGTTGGTTCCGCAGTCACCGCTTGGGCATCTGCCAAAGATCGTTGCCAACGAGTCCCGACTTTCGGCGGCTGTGGAAGTATCTTGCAGTGCCGCAGCTGTAGGGGCAGCCGGGCTCGTGCTGACCTTCGACCCGCACCCCGTTGGCACGCCGAGGCAGGCGGACATGGCCACAAGGAGCAGGCTCAGTCGCGAGCGTCCCGCTGCGACGGAGCTGTGACCATCGGTTCCGACGATCGTTCCAGGGTGATCCTCCGAACGGGCGACTGGACTATTGCGCAAGTGCTTGCTCCCGTAGTCGTGGCTCTAGTTTCTCGTTCTGTGAGATGGCGTGGTCGTAAATGAGCGTGGCTGTGGCGGCGTGGACGTGGCTGGCGCCCGTGTCACCGGCCGCGCGCGCGGTCAATGCCAGGCCCCACTCGGCTTCAGCGGCCCTGTTGCGTTCCCACCACTCCGAGCTGTGAAGGAAGGCGCGGCTGACACGCTGGTAGGCCCTGACTGCGGCGGCCCGATCGCCGGCGAGGCGTGCCAGGTGCCCGGTCGCAAGATCGCCCCAGAACGGATCGATCGGTCCGGCCATAGCGGACAGGTCCGCGAGGTCTCGGTAAGCGCCCTCGGCCTGCTCGGGCTTGCGCATCACCTCGGCGAGGAAGCCGCGGTAGTTCGCAATCTCTGCTCGCGCGTAGATCAGCTCGGGGTAGTCGGCCTCGTAGATCGCGGCCAGATCGTTCATGCGGACGGAGGCCGTGGCGAGATCAGGGTCGAAGCGCGCGAGGGCGTCGAGGGCTTCGAGCGTCTGCAGGTGGCGGTCGCCAAGTCGGGTGCGGCGGCGATTCCACACCTCGGCCAGGAGCTTCATGCGTCTAGCCGGATCGGTCACGAAACGAGCAAGGTTGAGATCGATAGCGCTGAGCTCGATGTCGGGTTCGGAGACGGTGGCCAGGGCGGCCAGCTCAGCGTGTGCGGTCTCGAGAAGGCGCAGGGCGTCGCCGCGCTGTTCCGCAGCAGAGTACGCGCCGGCAAGGTTGTTGAGCAACAGGGGGCGAGCGAAACAGTCCCCGGGCAGGTCGCGGCTCTGTTGTTCCAGCAGCTCACCTTGCCCGAAGATCCGTGCCAGCCGGACGTCGTGCTCGTCCGACTCCTCGTCCTGGCGCGCTTCAAGGAACAACCGCCGGGCGGCGGCCTCGATGGCGACCGCGGGGAGCTTCGCCGCGAACGCAACTTCTTGCGCGTGGGCGAGCACGGCGATCGCCTCGGCGTCCTCGCCGCGCTCAAGGAGCACCTTGCCCTGCAGCAAGCGCGCCTCAGCGATGACCGGTTGATAGCCGGTCCGGTCGGCGTCAGCGCCGACCGTCGCGAGGAACGCCTTGGCCTCGCTCGATCGACCCGCGTTGTCGGAGGCGCGGGCCTGCTCCAGCCGCATCCTCAGCGCGGCTACCGGCGTGCGCATGAGAGGAGCGGGCGGTTCCGTCAATGCGTCCAGCGACTCGATATCGTCGCAGCCGTCGAGGTTCGGCAACTTCGTGACCGCAGCCAGTGCCTCGCCTGCCGTTGCGCTGTCGACACGTACGAGCGCGCTGACCGTGGCGGCGAGCGCCTCGCGCCTCTGCGCGAGACACCGTGTCCGACGATCGAATCGGTCGCTCGATTCGCTGCCGGCTCGGTGCGCGACACAGCCGCGAAGATGAATAGATTGCCAGCGATTCCGGTACGCGTCGAGGCCCGCGAGGATACCATCCGCCACAGCGTGGAGCGCGGGGCTGGGGACCACTGCCATCGTGGCCGCGAGTCGAGTCCGCTGCAGGACACCCCAGGCCGGCGCGATGGCAGCGGTGCCGCCGTCGCACGGCGGCAACGCGTTGGCGGCGTTAGCGACGGTGAAGGCCGAAGCGACGGCGATGGCGGCCGTGCCGCCGACGAGGACGGTCGCTCGCCAGCGGCGCCAGCCGCGAGGGCGGCGGAGCTCGGCGAGCAGTGCGCGCATGGTGGGGAACCGAGCGGCGGGGTCATCCGCGAGGCCGCGGGTGACGAGGGCCCGTAGCCATGCGGGCACGGAGTGGGTCTGCCGAGCGCGGATGATGCGGCCGGCTCGTATGTCGGCGAGCTGGGCCTCGATGGAGTCGGCGCGGAATGGCAACACGCCCTCGAGGGCCGTGTGCAGCGCGACGCAGAACGCGAACTGGTCGGACGCCGGGGTAGCCAGCCCCCCGGAGAGCTGCTCGGACGACCAGTAGCCGGGGGTGCCGGCGACTGCACCGCTGGCGGTCAGGCGAGAGGCCTCGTCGGACGCGGCGTCGTGGCTGCCGACAGCGGGCGGCGGTCCCGGTTCGCTGCCCGCGCGGCGTGCGAGGCCGAAGTCGAGGACGCGCACGCGCCCGTCCCCCAGCAGCATGGCGTTGCCAGGCTTGAAGTCGCGATGCACGACACCGACCGAGTGGGCGGCGGCGAGACCGTCACCAGCGTGCGCATAGACCGCCACGATCTCGCGCCACGATCTCGGCGCAGACCGCGTCCATGCGGCGAGGGTGACGCCGTTGAGGAGGGGCATCACCAGGACGAGCTGGCCCTCGGTGAACACGACGTCGTGGATCTCGACGATGCTCGGATGGTCGAGGCTGGCCAGCGTGCGCGCTTCCTCCTGCATGCGTGCGCGAGAGCGGTCGTCACCGAGCTGGCCAGGGTGCAGCACCTTGAGGGCGACGTCGCGTTGGAGCTCAGGATCCTGTGCGCGGTAGACGACCCCCATGCCGCCGCGCCCGAGCGTCTCCTGCACGATGTAGCGACCGAGTCGCACGGGCTCGCTGCTACCGAACAGCTTGCCTTCCAATCGAGCGCCCAGCTGCGCGAGCGCGATGACATCGGCGACCGGCGCACAGGCGTGCATCGCACGCGCCGTACCGTCCACGTCGGCACCTGCATGGGTGTCGGCGTAGGCATCGGCGCGCGGGTGTTCGGACGAACCGGCCATGTCCACCGACCCCGATGCTATCCGAGGTTCGCGCAGAGCCGCAAGGTCTCCCCTGGGAGTTGCACGGAGGCCACGAGGATCGTGGCTGGATGTCTTGCTTGGCGCGACCATGGCGTGACGTGCGGGCGATGGCCACGCAGCTGATCTGCGTCGCGAGCGCGTCGATCGTTCCGGAGATTCGCACCTCCATTCGCTGGTGGCGGCGACGATGCCGACGATCACATGCTGCGGGCACGCGTTGACGCCAGCGCAGGTCACAGGGGGCTCGTTTCCGACGTGATCGTGAACGTCCGGACCGGTCTGGACGGCCGGGGCCCGGGCCGAGGGTCGGCAACGCGCCGGCGGCGAGCCCGAGAGGACGAGGGCGATATTTCGTTTCATCGCTGGTCCGGTGCCACTTGTATGGCGGCGAGACATCCGTCACGCGGGCGAGGGACGGTCCGCGCCGAGCGGGCGCGATCGAGGACGGCGAGCAGACCGTCGGTGAGCGGCAGGGTCGCGAGCTCGGCGGCGTCGACGAAGCGGGCGGCGCGGGCGTCGTCGGCGGCGATCGGTGTGCCGGCCGTGGCCCACGCCAGGTAGTCGAGAATCACGTAGTGGTAGGTGCCGTCGTCGGTCGCGGTCACCCGTTCGACCACCTCGACCAGCGGCCCGACCTCGACGGTGAGCCCGGTCTCCTCCGCGACCTCGCGCGCGACCGCGGCGGTCAGTGACTCGCCGAGCTCGACCCGTCCGCCGGGCACCGACCACAGGCCGACACCGGGCGGGCGCCCGCGCTCGATCAGCAGGACCCGTCCGACGTCATCGAACACGATCGCGGCTACGGCGACGACGGGCGTGGCCGACGGTCCGCGGGTCATGTGCGCCGCTTCGGCTTCGGGCTCGACTTCGGCTTCGGGCTTGGCGTCGGCTTCGGCGTCGGACTCGGCCCCGACTTCGGCTTCGGCTTCGGCTTCGCCTTCGGTCCGGCGCTCACCGCCTCGCCGCGCGCCGGCAGATCCGCCGACGGACACAGCGGCGCCAGGCTGCACTCCCCGCACGCCGGTGCCCGCGCGTGACACACCCTCCGTCCGTGCCAGATCAGCCGGTGGGCGAAGCTCGTCCACTGATCCTGCGGCAGCACCGCCATCAGGTCGCGCTCGATCTTCACCGGATCGGTCTCGCGGGTCAGCCCCAGCCGCGCCGACAGCCGGGTGACATGGGTGTCGACCACCACGCCGGCGTCGATGCCATAGGCGCTGCCGAGGATCACGTTGGCGGTCTTGCGCGCGACGCCGGGCAACTCGACGAGCTCCGCCATCGTCCGCGGGACCTCGCCGCCGTGCCGGGTCACCACCGCCTGGGCCATCGCCCGCAGGTTCTTCGCCTTCATCCGAAAGAAGCCGGAGCGGTGGACCAGGCGCTCGAGTAGGTCGGGCTCGGCCCCCGCCAGCGCCGCCGGGTCCGGGTAGCGCGCGAACAGCGCCGGCGTGATCGTGTTGATCATCTTGTCGGTCGACTGCGCGGCGAGGATCGTCGCGCACAGGAGCTGGTACGCGTTCGTGTGGTCGAGCTCGACCACCGCGTCGGGCCAGGTCGCCGCCAGCCGATCGATGAGGGCAAGGACGCGCGCGGGCTCGTTCGAGCGTGCGGGCCCGGCTGGGCGGGACGTGGTATTCCAGACGCGACTCATGGGCTCGAACCTAGCATCTCGGATCGCCGGCTCCGTGTTGACGTCGTCGGTCGCCGCGCTGATCGCGATCGGCCCGGCCGGCTGTGGCGCCAACCCCAAAGAGGCCGCCGAGGCCCGCTCGTCGCTGTACGACGCCGACTTCGCGATCGTGTACAGCGCGGCGGTGGCGTCGGTCCGCGACCTCTACCCCGACTTCCGCGACGATCCCGCCGCCGGCCGGATCTCGACCACCTGGCACCAGGTCAAGTACTCCGACCCCGGCGCCGACGATCCCAAGAGCCAGCAGGTCGCCGATCGCGCGTCGGGCAACAACGCCACGTCGCCGGGCGAGGGCGGCCAGTACGGCATCAACCCGACCTACGTCCGCCGCACCAACTTCATCCGCTTCGACGTGATGGTCAGCGGCGGCCGGCCGTGGCGGGTCAAGGTCAAGGGCGCGGCCTCGCAGCTCGAGCCGGGCAACGCCGTGCCGTCCGAGTTGCGCGGCGCCGACGAGCCACACTGGCTGGCCGGCCGCACCGACGAGCTGATCGTGGCGATCCACCGCAAGCTCAAGCGCTACGCGATGAAGGCACCGGTCGAGGTCGAGGCGGTCAAGGTCGACGTCGCGCCGGCCGCCACCGTCGCCGGCGACATCCCCGACGGCGCCCGCACCACCGCGGTCGCCGTGGTCGCCGCGATCCGGCTGCGCGAGCCCGACGCGCTGCGGACCCAGGTCGCCGCCGACGTCCGGTGGAGCCTGGGCGCGCCGCCCGGCGTCGACGGCGCGATGGCGATGTGGCAGGCCGATCCCAGCGCGCTGTCGGCGATGGCGTCGGCGATCGAGGCCGGCTGCGCCAAGGTCGACGCCGAGGTCGTGTGCCCGGCGGCGCCAGCGCCGACCGCGTGGCGGGTGCGCCTGGGCGAGCGCCACGGCGCCTGGCGCGTGACCGCGTTCGTCGCCGGCGAGTGACCACTCACGGGGCGGCGTCGCGCAGGCGGTAGCCGACGCCGGCCTCGGTGACCAGCCACGCCGGGCGCGCCGGGTCGGCCTCGACCTTGCGTCGCAGCGACGCCATGTGGACCCGCAGGTAGTGGACGTGCTCGACCGCGTTAGGCCCCCAGATCTCCTTGAGCAGCGCGCGGTGGGTGAGGACCCGGCCGGGGTGGCGGGAGAGCAGCGCGAGCAGGCGGTACTCGATCGGTGTGAGGTGGACCGGCGCACCGGCGACCGTGACCTCGTGGCGATCCTCGTCGATCCGGATCGGCCCGACCTCGGTCACCGGGCTGCCGCCGGCGCTGGTGGCCCGGCCGTGGCGGAGCGCGACCCGGATGCGGGCGAACAGCTCGCGGACCCCGAACGGCTTGGTCAGGTAGTCGTCGGCGCCGCCGTCGAGCGCCGCGACCTTGTCGTCCTCGCGCCCGCGGGCCGACAGCACGATGATGAAGCCGGGCGGGGTCTCGCCGGCCCCCGTGATCGCTGCGTGGATGAACAGGATCGTGGTCAGCACGCTGCCGACCTCGACCACGAACATCACCGGGTTCTTGATCATCCGGCGCGGGTCGAGCTTGGCGAACGCGTCGACGGCGGCGCGCTTGACGATGGCCGGCTCGAACAGCGGGCGGCGCTGGGCCAGGGCCCGACGCTCCGCGGCGCGGGCGTGGGTCTCGGGCGTCGGGGTGGTAGACGGCGGCGACGCCGGCGCGCTGGGGCGAGGCTTGGTGGCGGTGGACATGGAGCGTTCCTAGTGAAAGAGCTGGAGGTGCTCGACGATCGGCCCGAGCGCGAGCGCAGGGATGAGCGTCAGGGCGCCGACCAGCAGCACCGTGCCGGCGAGCAGGGTCACGAACAGCGGGCCGTCGGTCGGCAGGGTGCCGGCCGAGACCGGGATCATCTTCTTCTCGGCCAGCGACCCGGCCATGGCGGCGGCGGGGCGGGTTGCGCGGAGGCCAAGCCGGATGGAACCAGCACGGCGGTGAGCGCCAGCGCGATCTTGCTCAGGTACTTCACGGCAGCTTCTGGCCGACCAGGTGAATGGTCTCGGGCACCGTGACCGTCGCCTACCGCCCGCCGATGGCGTCGCCATCCGCTGCGAGGTCCGTCACGATCAGGCGGGCGGCCCATCAGCACACGGGCCTGGGTCGATCCGGATCACCTCGTCGACGTCACGGAACGCGAGCGCGAATGGGAAGCCGAGCACGAGCCGCCGCCGGACTCCGAGAGCCGGGCACACCCGGCCACAAGGGAGCACAGGTGGGCAGTGCCGCGATCACCTGCAGCGCCCGCTCGACGGCGTCGTGGAACCGGTGCCCTCGACCCGGTCGAGGCCATGCGCCGCGACAGACGCTACCTTAGATGCTGGTGTCGGCGAGGACGAGATCGGCGAGGCGCACCCGCACCGTCGTGCCGACCGGCGCCGGCTCGCCCTCGGTCTCGACCAGCACCAGCGACGGCCCGAGGCGCAGCGTGGCGGCGCCGTCCTCGTCGACCGACTCGAGCGTCGCCACCAGGGTCGTGCCGTCGTCGCCGGTCGCGATCGCGTGGGCCGCTGGCTCGGCGGCGACGATGCTATCGCCCCAGATCAAGCGGTCGCCGACCACGAGTTCGACGGCGTAGTCGCGCCCGGCTGCTGGCGGCTCGCCCATCCAGGCGGCCTCGGCGGCGCCGAGCTCGCTGGCGAAGCGGACCCGCCCCGTCGGATCGATCTCCTGCACGTGGATCATCATGGCTACTTCACCGGCACGCGGCGCAGCGTGTTGTTGACGGTGATCTGGTTCGCGACCGCGTCGTAGACCCACGTCTCCTGATGGAAGTGGTGATTGGGCGCGGTCGAGAGATTGCGCTCGTGGTTGCCGTACCGGATGCTGCGTTGCCCATCGGCCGACACGAGCCGCGTGTTGTCGACGGCACCGGTGCGCGGATGCTTGTGGCTGTACGGCCCCGCGCCGAGGAAGGCGGTCCACGCTCCGACGACCGTTCCCTCCACGGCTGCAACCGCGGCGCCGGGGACCTCGGGACCATCGACGCCAGCGGGCGCGAGCCCGTGCCACGGCGGCTGGACCCCGTGATCGGCCGCCGTGCCGAGCGCGGCGAGTTGCCCGCCCAGCGCCGCGACCAGCGCCAGCCGTCGGCCCTCGACCAGCGCCTTCTGCCGGAGCTGGATGGCCGCCTTGTCGCCGGGGTCGTAGGCGTACTCGCTGTCGGTCCCGATCGGGTGCGCGGCGGCCTGGCGACCGATGCGCTTGAGATGGTCGCTGCACTCGACATCATCGAGGGTGTTGATGTCGATCGCGACGCCCGGATTGGGGTTGACGGTGTGCGTGATCAGTTGCACCGCGTCCTCGGCCGGCATCGGCGCCGCGGCCTCGGCGTCCTCGGCCGCTGCGCTACCGGCGGCGGCCGCCGCCTTGCTGTCCTTCCCGCTGGCGGCGCCGCGCGCCTTGCCGCCGTTGGCCGGCGCGTGCGCGTCGAGCAGGGCCTCGGCCGAGCCACCCTTGACCACCTGTTCGGCCACCGCGTCGGCGTGCTGCTCGTAGGCGTCGCCGGCCTCACCGACGCCACCCTTGAGCTGGACCCCGCCGCGCTGCTGCACGACGTGCGCCGCCTCGTGCGCGACGGTGTGCAGGTCGGGGGTGGCGGCGAAGGCGACGTGGTTGCCCATCGCGTAGCCCGCGGCATCGAGCTGACCGCTGGCCGCCGTCGCGGGCGCGTCGACGTGCGCCTGCACGCCCGTCACGTCGTGATGGCCGAACGAACGCTGCACCGACTCGAGGTGCGGCAACGGACCACCGTGGCCGGCGATACCTTGGGCCGCCGCCTCGTGCATCTGGCCGGGGTCG
>JAYVSF010000890.1:0-2230 GCA_043775605.1 Myxococcales bacterium | reverse complement strand
GGCGCCCGTCAGGCCTGGCAGGCTGTGGTGGACCACGCCCCGCGCCGGTCGCGGGCCCGCGGCGACGCCCTGTGGAACCTGACGGTGCTGAAGTCCGACTTCCTCGACGACGCGGCCGGGGCCAAGGCCGATCTGGAGCGGTTCCTGCAAGACGCAGGCACGTCGCACCCGAAGCGACAGGCCGCCGAGCAGAAACTGAAGGAGCTGCGCCCGTGATCGACGCCAGCCTGGACCCGCGTACGTCGAACCGCGGGGGCGCCTGCCCCCGGACCGTGCTCGTCGAGGCTCGCCGCCCCCGGTCGAGCGGTAGGCGGATGTGGGGCCGCGGGCTGCTGGCCGCGACCCTGCTCGCGCTCGCCGCGGGCCCCGCGCTGGCCCAGCCCCGCACCGGCGGCGCGAAGCCACCCAAGCCGCCGACCGGCGACAAGGTCCAACCCGGCGACGCCGCGACGCCGAAGCCTCCGGCGCCCGGCCCCCAGGGCAAGCCCAAGGTGTTCGACTTCACCGGCCTCGATCTCGCGGGACGGCTGCGCACGCCGCAGCTCCTGTACTTCCTCGATCGCGCCAGCGAGGAGCTGGAGCGCGCGTCGCTCGAGCGGCGCTCGTTCATCCCGGCGATGGTCCGCTCGATCGACGAGAGCGATCTGTGAGCGCCGCCGTCGCCACCCTCGATCCGGCGTCGGCGGTCGCGACCACCGAGGCCGCTGCGGCCCCGGCCCGGCTGCTGCGCACCGCGCTGGTCTGGCGCGGCGAGGTCATGGCCGACCGGGTCTCGCGCCAGGTCGAGGCGATCTCACTCGGCTGCCTGCCGGCGTCGACGTTCGTGGTGCCCGACCTCGGACTGGCCGACGACTTCGCGATCATCCGGCCCGGCAGCCGCGGCTACCAGCTCACGCTCGGCGCCCGGATGCGCGGCACGATCTCGATCGACGGCCGCGAGCGCGAGGTCGCCGACTTCGTCCGCCGCGGCGGCGAGGGCGGCCTCGATCGCGACGGCGACGACGGCCCGGCGGCGAGCACGTTTCGGTCGACCGCGATCGGCGGCAAGGACTGGGGCGTCATCGATCTCGACGCCGACGGCCACTACCAGCTGTTCTTCCAGTTCGTCGCCGACGACGGGCCGCTCGCGAAGAAGAAGACCCAGCTCGAGCTGCTGCTGCCGGCGCTGGCGTTCTCGCTCTTGCTGCACACCGTGCTGCTGGCGGTGACCTACAGCTTCGACGGCGAGCTCGACCCGCTGGCCTACCCGGGCGCGGCCGCGCTGACCGGCCGCTTCCTGATCAACCGGACCAAGGAGCTGCCGCCGCCCGAGCTACCCAAGGCCGCGGTCGCGGCCGCCAGCGCCGCCGACCTGGGCAAGGTGCTGAAGGTCAACTCGGCGACCAAGGGCCGGTCCGGCAGGTCGGGCGGGCAAGGCGACGAGCCCCGGGCCCGCGATCCCGACGCCGTCGACCGCCCGCCGCCACCGGCGCCCAAGATCTACTTCCTCGACGACGAGAACCGCGCGATCCTCGACTCCGTCCGCAACGCGGCCGGCCCCGACCTCGGCGGCTTCATCGAGCTGCCCGGACCGCGGCGGCCCGGCGCGGCCGGCCAGGGCCACGGCACCGGCACCGGTTACGGCGACGAGACCGGCGGCACCGGCAACACCCGCGGCGGCACCGACGATGGCGCGGGCGGCGGCGGCAGCGTCCTTACCGACCAGATCTCCAAGGGCAAGATCGACGCTGGCGAGACCCGGCCGGCCTCGGGCCACGGCGGCAAGGGCACCGGCCTCAAGGAGACGGCGCTGATCGCCATCGGCACCGCGTCGGGCGAGTTCGGCGGGCTGACCCGCGAGGAGATCGATCGGGTCGTCCGCTCGCGCCAGGGCCTGATCAAGACCTGCTACCAGCGCGAGCTCGACCACACCACCGGCCTCGGCGGCAAGCTGGTGGTCAGCTTCACGATCGCCGCGACCGGCGAGGTCACCCGGTCCAAGGTCGACGCCGGCAAGAGCACGCTGCACAACGCCACCGTCGAGGACTGCGTCCTCCGCCAGATCAACAAGCTGGTCTTCCCGGCCAAGGGCGGCGGCTTCGTCAACTACCCCTTCATTTTTTCCCAGGGCTAAGCGAGCCTTGGCGGGCGATCAACAATGACTCTGGGCGTTCGGGGTCACGCGTGGAGGTTCGGGGTCTGCCTTCCTCCGCCGGTGTGTCAGGCAATGCGGTTCAGTTTCCAAGCTCAC
>JAYVSF010000889.1:0-4254 GCA_043775605.1 Myxococcales bacterium | reverse complement strand
CGTCGAGGTACAGGTGGAACTTGCACGCGACGTAGGGGCACGGGCGCAGCTCCTCGCGGCACTCGCCTCGGCTCTTGGGCCGCTCGTCGTCGACGGGCGGGTACATGAGCGCGCCGACCCGCAGCTCCTCGCGGGTCAGCCGCTTCATCGCGATGGTCTTCGACCGCGGCCGGGTCCGACGGCGGCGCCGGCGGACCTTGCGGCTGACCTCGGGCACGTCGCCGTCGACGGCCGAGACCAGCTCGTTGCCGTCGCCATCGGCGTCGGCGTCGAGCGCGGGCGCATCGTCGCCGCCGGTCCCGGCCTTGGCGGCGTCATCAGCGTTGGCCGCATCGTCGTCGTCATCGTCGTCATCATCGTCGTCGCCCTCGTCGGACGTGCCGTCGGGCCCGGCGACCGCGCGAGCCCGGGCCAGCGCGCTCGAGGCGGCTTCCGCAGCCCGGCGCTTGTGCCCCAACTCCTCGGCCCCGGCACCGCTCCGACGCGCCTCGGGCGCGTTGGGCGGTGGTGCGCCGGCGAGGTCCTCGATGGTGAGCCCGAGTGAACCCCGCGCGTAGCGTCGCTTGCCCTGCTGATCTCCCTGGTCGTTGGTCATGGCGCTGTCTCCTGGTTCGGTGCTCGTCGCGGTGCCGGTCCGATCGGCGGGCGGTGGCGTGGGCGGTGGCAATGCAGGGCGGTGGACGCCCGTGGTCACAGCAGGTCCTCGGCGGCCCCGGCGGCCCCGCTCCTGCGTAGCTGCGCGGTGCGAGGGGCAGCGACCCGGTGAGTCACCTGGGTCAGTCGCTCGACCAGGTCGGCGGCGAGCAGGCGGGCCTGGGCCACGTCCTTGGCCAGCGCCCGGCGGGTGGCGACGTCGAGGTCGGGCCCGGTGACGGCGCCGTCGAGTTCGCTGCACAGCTCGGTCACGGCCTCGTCGAGGTTCTCGATCAGGTCGGTGAAGTGGAGGAACTGCGCGCCGATCTCGTCGATCGTGTAGCCCTCGGCCATCAGCCGCTTGACCTCGTTGATCCGGCGGATGGTCTTGCCCGGGTACAGGCCGAGCGAGCCCTTGTTCTTGCCCTTGCGGCCAACCCGGCGGCTGCGCGGCAAGAGGCCGACCTGGACGTACTTGCGGAAGCTGGCCTCGGAGAAGCGCAGGCCGCGGCGCACGAAGGCGTCGACGATCTGGACCGCGGTCAGGCCCTCGGGATGGGCGTCCTCGACCGCGCGGACCTCGGCCGGCGTGAGGATGCCGTCGCGCCCGCGCTCGGGCGCGGTCACCGGCGCGGCGGGCGCGCCAGCGGGCTGATCGTCGTCGGGGTCCTGGTCGCGTAGCATGGTGGGATCGGTGGGGTCGGTGGCGTTCGAGCCGGGAGTCGAGCCGCGCGGTGCGTCGGGGGTGCCCTTCGGGCGCCCGCCTCTCGTCCCCTGTGCTCGTCGCGTCATGAGCGGTGCATCTACGTTTCTTGTCGTCGCGGCGTCGACGACGCGTCCCTTAAGTAGCTTCACTGTATTCGTGTGAATGGAGTCGGTCAATAAGCCTCAAACGAAAGAGTCAACAAATTAGCTGCTACTCCGTTCAGGTAGTCACCACCGCCGCCGCCGACTACGCTCGTCGACGATGTCGTCCTCGACCGTCGCCAAGGCCGCGCTCGCGACCGCCTTCGCCCTCGCGATCGTCGTCGGTGCGACCGCGGATCACCGCGCCCACGCCGAGGTCGAAGGCGACACGTTGATCGCGACCGAGCGCGGCCTGCGGCTCGAGCTACCGCGCGGCTGGCGCGCCAGCGAGGTCAGCGCGTACCCGGGCGTGGTGGTCTGGCTGGCGCGGACCACGCCGCGAGTGACCGTCCTCGTCACCGTCGATCCGCTGGTCGGCCCGTGCCGCGATCCGCTGCGCTTCTGCTCGGCCGAGGGCGCGATCGACGTCCTCCGCACGCAGCTCGACGCCGCCGGGTTCCAGATGACGGCGCAGGCCCAGAGCCGGACCCCTGAGCTCGAGTACCAGAGCGGCAAGCGCTTCCTGCGCCAGGCCGTGATCGTGATCGGCGATCAGGTGGTGAGCGTGGTGCTGGCCGCCGATTCGCCGTCGGTACGCGCGGCCCAAGGCCGGATGTTCGAGCGCCTGACCCAGAGCGTCCGCGCGATCGCGCCGCCGGTCCGGCCCAAGCCCGACGCCCCCGGCGACGCGCCGGCTACCAGCGCGGGTAGCTCCGCAGCAGGCCGCCCGTGATGGGCCGCTGGCCGACGACCGCGGCGAGCGTCGAGAACGGGCCGGGCGCCGGCGGCTTCTTGGCCGCGGGCCGGCGGGCGTAGTCGAGACAGGTCGGCTCGCCGCGCGGACAGTAGATCCGCACGTGCATGTGGTCGTTGTGCGGCGCCGAGTCGCTCGGCTGCGAGATCACCGCGGCCGCGAGATCGATCAGGTCCGGGGGCTCGCCGAGATCGCGGGCGTGGTCGAGCAGGCGCTCGCGCAGCGGCGCGTAGAGGAAGATGTTGGCGACCCCAGGCCCGGGCGCGCCGAGCAGGGCCCTCACCACCGTCCACTCGCGCTCGACGTCGAAGCCCACCGTGGGGTCGGCGATGAGCGTGCCGTCGGCGCCGTACGGATCCATCGCCGTCGCGGGCAAGGGCCGGCCGTCGCGCTGGCCGAACAGCACCAGGTCGACGTCGCGGCCGGTCTGGTGCGAGCGGTGGTGCGCGCTCGGGCCGCCGCCGGCGATCGACAGGTCACCGACCGCGAGCAGCGTGCCGGGATGGGTCCGCGCGACCTCGCGCGCGGTCCACGCCACCACCGCGATCAGCTCGTCGACGCCCCACTGGCTGTCGCGCGCGGCCCAGGTCGGCTGGACCACGTAGCCGTCGCCCTCGAGCGGCAGCTTCACCCCGTCGAGCAACACGCCCTGGTTGGGCGGCCCCCACGACACCGTGGTGCCGTCGCCGACCACGCCGAGCTCGACGCAGCCGGCGAGCGCCGCGCCCAAGGCGAGGGCGAGGGCGAGGGCGAGCGCGCGCACACCCCATTGTTCCGCCCTGCCCCACCCTCGCGCAAGTTGCGTCCGAAAATGCGGCGGCCCGGACAGCCTGCGCCGCCGGGCCGGTCGTGCTCGCCACCTCGAGCTAGGTCTTGTCTTCGAACTCGGCGTCGATCACGTCGCCGCTGCCGCCGCTGGCACCACCGCCGCCGCTGGCGCCGGCCTGGGCCGGCTCGCCGCCCGGGGGCGGACCCGCCTGCTTGTACAGCGACTCGGCCAGCTTGTGGGTCATCGTCTGCAGCGACTCGAACGCGGCCCGCAGCTCGTCGGGCTGGGTCGGCTCGCGGTGGGTCTCGAGGATCTGGTCGACCTTCTTGAGCTCCTCCTCGGCCATCAGCTTCTCGGCGTCGGACAGCTTGGCGTCGCTCTCCTTGACCAGCTTGCGGGTGCTGTAGGCCAGCGAGTCGAGCTGGTTGCGGGCCTCGATCGCCTCCTTCTTGACCTTGTCCTCGGCCTCGTGCGCCGCGGCCTCCTCGACCGCGCGCTTGATGTCGGCGTCCGACAGGCCGCCCGACGCGGTGATCGTGATCGCCCGCTCGGCGTTGGTGGCCTTGTCCTTGGCGGTCACGTGCAGGATGCCGTTGGCGTCGATGTCGAAGGTGACCTCGATCTGCGGCATGCCGCGCGGCGCCGGCGGGATGCCGGTCAGCTGGAACTTGCCGAGGGTCTTGTTGTCCTTCGCCATCGGGCGCTCGCCCTGGGTGACGTGGACCTCGACCGTGGTCTGGTTGTCGGCGAAGGTCGAGAACACCTCGGTCTTGCGGGTCGGGACCGTGGTGTTGCGCGCGATCATCGTCGTCGCCACGCCGCCGGCGGTCTCGATCGCCAGGCTGAGCGGGGTGACGTCGAGGAGCAGGATGTCCTTGACCTCGCCGCCGAGCACGCCGCCCTGGACCGCGGCGCCGAGCGCCACGACCTCGTCCGGGTTGACGCTGCGGTTGGGCTCCTTGCCGAAGAAGTCCTTGACCCGCTGGCCGACCATCGGGATGCGGGTCGAGCCGCCGACCAGCAGCACCTCGTGGATGTCGGCCGGCTTCTTGCCGGCGTCGGCCAGGCACTTCTTGCAGGGCTCCATCGCGCGGGCGACGATGTCATCGATCATCTGCTCGAACTTGGCGCGGTTGATCCGCTTGAGCAGGTGCTTGGGGCCGGTCGAGTCGGCGGTCAGGTACGGCAGGTTGACCTCGGTCTCCTGCACGCTCGACAGCTCGATCTTGGCCTTCTCGGCCGCCTCCTTGAG
>JAYVSF010000888.1:0-10942 GCA_043775605.1 Myxococcales bacterium | reverse complement strand
GCCGGGGGGGGGGCCGGGTGGGGGCCGGGTGGGGGCCGGGGGGGGGCCGGGGGGGGCCGGGGAGGCCGAGACCGGCCGCTTCCGGCTGGAGTGACGCCTGAGTCCAGACCAGAGGTCGGGCCGGATGTGTTACGCCTTGAATCTCGCGCGGTCGCGCGGTCTTCGACGTCGTCCGGACCGAAAGGCCGCTCGCCCCCCACCCCCGCCGGGACCCATGGCCGAAACCACCGATCTCACCTTCTCCGTCTACGACGACATCAAGCTGGAGCCGCTCGCGGACCCGATGTACCGGCAGCTTCGGTCGCTCGTGAAGTCGAGCGGGCGGCCCTCGGATGGGTACCCGAGCGACTTCCCCACCCTCGCGCCCCTCGCCGGTATGGCCCAGCTCCACACCCTCGATCTGGCGTTCGAGGTCACGCTCGGCGACATCTCGACCGTCGCCGAGCTCCCCGCGCTGCGCGTCCTCCGGCTCGGCAGCGTCACTGGCGATCTGGCCCCGATCGGCCGGTGCAAGCACCTCACCACCCTGGCGTTCGTGAACGACTCTGTCCGCGATCTCTCGCTCCTCACCGGCCTGTCCGACTCGCTCGAGGAGCTGTCCATCGCATCCGCGAGCCTCACCGACTTCTCCGCGCTCCGATCGTTCGGCCGGCTTCGCAAGCTGGAGATCTCGGGCTCGCCCGTCGAAGCGCTGCCGCTCCACGGGCTCACCGCCCTCCGGACGCTGAAGGCTTGCCTACCCAACCTGACCGAGCTGACCGACCTCGACGACGTGAAGGAGCTGTCGGAACTGTCCCTGTCCTACTCGTCCAGGTTCCCCTCCATCCTGCCCTTCGCGGGCATGACGGCGCTCCGCTCGCTCGACGTCACGAGTCTGTCGCTCCTCGGTGACCGGGACTTCGCGGTCATCGGTCAGCTCGGCGAGCTGCGGAGTCTCGGCCTCTGGGACACGAAGATCACGTCCCTGTCGCCCATCACCTCCCTCTCCCACCTCGAGGACCTCAACGTGTACGGCTGTCCGCTCTCCCGGACGGAGATCCTCCGGGCCATCCCCCTCCTCCGCTCCCTCGGGGCTCTGTGGTGCGACACCCCGACCGAGGATCTCCGCGAGCGCTTCCCCGATCTCAGAATCAACAACGATCCGCCTCTGTCACGAGAGGGATCGCCCGCAGCGTGACCGCGGCGCTATCAGCAACCCCGTGCGGGCGTCTGGCCTATCCTCTTGGCGAGAGATTCAATGATCAAGACGCCGGAACCCGGACCGAACCTGACGTTCAAGGCGCTGCCGGCCGCCGAACCCTACGTGGATCGCTGCCAGTTCCAGTTCGACAATGGGCTGGTCGTGGAGGTGAGCCACGGCGAGAACCTCAATGTCGATTTCTCTCTGGAGTACATCCAGCAGGTCCTGGTGAACGACGAGCGCATTCACGAGGACTCACGCCCGAACGAGCACTATCCGCCCGGCTGGTTCAGCGACGAGAAGAAGTTCGACCACGCCCGCAAGGACGTGGAGGACTTCCTGGCTCGGCACAGCTTCGAGGTCTCCTCGGACGGGCTCCGTCGCGCGCTCGCCCAGAGCATCGGTGGCCCGGCCCACGCCAGCGCCTGCGACTACCTCGCGAGGTTCTTCTTCCGCACCCCTGCCGAGCGACGGAATCCCTACCGCTGAGGCTCGCGAGCGGAGGGACGCCATGACCGCCGCCACCGGCGACCTGCGCTGCGTCGTCAAGAGCCCTCAAGAGCCCCGACCGAGGGTCTTCGTTGGAACGGGACGCGCGAGTGGGGTGGCGGAGGGCGCCGGCGGCGCGCCGCGCCGCTGAACAGCGCCGGCCAGCGTGCCGCGCGATGGCGGGCGGCCACGCCGCGACGGCGCATGCCGGGAGGCACACGCTGGAGCGGAGGTGGCAAACTGCCGGTCGATGGCGCCAGCCGCACAGTGACCTGCCCCCACTGCAGCGCCGCGAACTACCTGCCCGACGGTCTCTGGCTCCAGCTCAACCCGACGCCGCGGGTCCAGGCGTTCTTCCTCGTGTGTGACGAGCCCGAGCTGGCGCCGCCGGCCTCGTCGGAGATGTCGCTGTTCGACTGACCTCGTGTACCGTGACCTCGATGATCAGCTCGGTGCACGTTCGGACGATCCTGTTGCTCGCGCTCGTTCTCGTGGTGGCCGCCCTGGCCACGAGCCCCGTGGCCGCGCAACCCGCGGGCGCGCGGGCGCGTGAGCTGAGCGGCCGATGGCGTCCCGACGACGCGCTGCCGGCGGGGACGGCGATCGTGCGCCTGACCTACGACAGCCTCACCGATCCCGCACCGCCGACGGGCGTGGTCGTGGCCCTGGTCGGCCAGGCGGCCGACGGAGCCGTCACGGTCACCCGGCGCAAGACCGACGCGCGCGGCCTCGCCACCTTCGCCGGGCTCGACACCACCGGCGCGGTCGCCTACGTCGCGCTGGCCCAGCTGCCGCGCAAGGGCCGGTCCGATCGCCTCTCCACCGCGCCGCTGGTGCCCGCGGTGACGGGCGCGAGGGTGATCCTCGCGGCCGAGGCGCGCACCGCCACCGCGCCGCCCGTCGACGAGCTGCTGGCGGGCGCCGCCCCCGACCTCCGCGCCACGCCGCGCGGCAAGGTCCGGGTCCATCTCATGGGCCTGTTCGACCACGACACCGCGATCGAGCTGATCGACGCGAGCACCGGCCTGGCGGTCGCGCACGGCGTGGCAGCGCGCGACGAGGTGATCCTCGCGGTCACGGCGCGCGCCGGCCAGGTGCTGTACGCCGACGCGCTGTCGCGTGGGCAGCACGTCCGGTCGATGCCGTTCGCCACCGTGGGCGACCGCGGCGCGGCGGTCAGGATCCTCGTCTATCCGCGGCTGGTGCCAACCTATCGCTTCACCATCGAGGTCGACGACGATCAGGCCCGGGTCGCCATCCGGGTCACGCTGGCCAACAACGCCTGGCGCCCCTACAGCGACGGCCAGCCCTTGACGATCCCGCTGCCGCGCAGCGCGCTCGCGGCGGCGGTGGCCGCCGACTCCACCGACCTCGCCACCGTCGGGCCGGCCGGCCTCGTGATCGCACGCCCTCTGCCCCCGGGCGGCGTGATCATCGACGCCAGCGTCACGCTGCCGGCGGTCGGCGGGATCATCCCGTGGTCGCTCGACCTGACTCACGGCGCCTTCGACAGCGAGCTTTTCGTCGAGCGTGACGGCGTCACCGTTGACGTGCCGCCCGCGCTGGAGCTCAGGGAGACCAGCAGCAACGACGGAGTCCCGTTCTGGGCAGCGTCCGGCATCTTCTTCGTGCCGGGCGCGACGCTCGCGCTGACTATCCATCCGCCCACGCCGAGCGCCGCCGACGCGGCCGTGGCCCACGCGTGCCGGCTGCTCGCGCCGGAGCGCCACGCCGCGCTGGTCGGCAAGTCGGCGCCGGACCTCACGCTGACCCGGCTCGACGGCAAGGCGGTCACGCTGCGCGGGCTGCGCGGCAAGCCGGTGCTGGTCAACTTCATGGCGACCTGGGACGACCTGTCGGACACCGAGCGACCGCAGCTGGCGACGCTGGCCGCGCGCAACCGCGACCTGGCGATTGTGCTGGTCGCGTCGGACCGCGATCCCGCCGCCGTCGCCCGCAAGGTCGGGGCGATCGCGCCGCTCCAGGTCGTGCTCGATCCGCCGACCGACGACGGGACGGTCGGCCCGCTCACGGGCGCGTGGGGCGTGAAGCTCGTGCCCGAGAGCTTCCTCGTCGATCGCAAGGGCATCGTCCGCTACTACTTCGCCAACGCCCGCGGCTGGAGCACCCCCGAGGCCCAGGCCTGCGTCTCTGCCATGGCTGCCCGCCACTGACCCGCTCACCCGGACCCGCGAGTGTCCCGCGGATGCGACACTGTTGTGCGCGGGCGCGGCTCGACACCGCTCGTCGCCGCCCCATCTTGACCGCCCATGTCCACTGCCAGCCTCAGGATGCCCGTCATGTTCGTCGCCCACGGCGGTGGCCCCTGGCCGTACGTGCCGGGGCTCGGCGCGCCGCAGGAGCTCGCGGCGCTGTCGGCCCACCTGCGCGCGGCGCCCGAACTCGCGCCGGCCCGTCCGCGGGCGCTGCTCGTCGTGACTGCGCACTGGGAGGCGGCGGTGCCGACCGTGTCCACCGCCGCGCGACCGCCGATGCTCTACGACTACTACGGCTTCCCGCCCGCGGCCTACGAGGTGACCTGGCCAGCGCCGGGCGATCCTGCGCTCGCCGCCCGCGTCCGCGGCCTGGTCGAGGCCGCCGGCTTCCGCTCAGCCGGTGACGATCAGCGCGGCTACGATCACGGCACGTTCGTCCCGATGTCCGTGATGTTCCCCGCCGCCGACATCCCGACGGTGCAGCTCTCGCTCATGCACGGCCTCGATCCCGAGCGGCACCTCGCCCTCGGCCGCGCGCTGGCGCCGCTGCGCGACGACGGCGTGCTCATCATCGGCAGCGGCATGACGTTCCACAACCTGCGCGCGCTTGGCAACCCGCTGGCCCGGCCCGGCGCCGAGGCCTTCGACACCTGGCTGCGCGACACCGCCCTGGCCCAGCCCTCCGAGCGTGCGCGCCGGCTGACGCAGTGGGTGGCGGCGCCCGCCGCGCGGCTCGCCCACCCGCGCGAGGAGCACCTGCTGCCCCTGATGGTGATCGCGGGGACCGCGGGCGACGACCCCGGCGTCCGCACCTACAGCGGTCGGTTGTTCGGCCTGGCCGCGTCCGGCTTCGCCTTCGGCACGCTGCCCGCGGGCGCCCGCCGCTGAGCGTTGCTCCGCGCGCAGCGAGTCAGAGGTTGTGAATCGTTCAGATTCTCAGCCTCTGGTTGATCGGCTCGCCGACGAGGAACGTCGGCAGCGCCTGTACGGAAACGAGTTTGTTTCACAAACTCTCAGGCGCCGGCTGGCACGGGCCCGAAGGTGTGCGCCACATCGAAGATCTCGACCGCGTCAGGCTTCAAGCCGAGGGGACCGCCGGGGAACACGCGATCCCTCATCGCCATGAGCGCGGCGCGATCGGTCCAGAAGCTGATCGAGACGACCTTGCCGGTGGCGGGGTCGTGGAGGTGATAGCCGCCGATCATCCCGGGCTGGGTGCCCATCCAGCGCCGGAACTCCTCGTGCTTGTCGGGGTCCACAGCGGGCTCGGTGTTGAAGGTCGCGATGCGGGCGATCATGGCTTCTGCGTACCACGCGGGCGGCGCTCGCTCGCTCTGCTGCGATCGCGCGATGGTCCTCGACCGCGTCGTCCTGTGTGCGCTCGTCGGCGGGATCGGCAGCCCGCCGACCGCGAGCGTCAGCGTCATCGGATCCGACCGGTAGCACGGCGCGATCGCGCTGCCGATCGGCGGCATGTACGGCCGGACCGTCCCCGGCGTGAAGCTCAGGCAGGTCACGCCCACCAGGTTGTTGGCGGTGGTCGCGACCACCGGCGCGGCGGCCGGGCTCCGCGCGCACGACGTCGACGCCAGCGGCGCGCTGCACCGAGGCCGGTGGAGCTCGAGCGGGCTGGTCGCGGCGCCCTGGGCGAGCGGGCGAAACACCGTCACGATCGACTCGTCGAGCGCGCCATCGCCGTCGGCGTCGCCGGTGAGGCCGGCCTGCATCGCGCCGTTGACCGAGAACTGCATCAGCGGCTCGTCGGTGACGTCGCGGCAGCCGAGCGACGACGCGTACACGTGCGGGTCGCCCAGCTCGAGGACCGAGATCCGGAACGCGGCCGGGCCGTTGACGTCGGCGTCGATCGCCGCGTCGACGACGGCGGTGACCGCGACGACCGCGGTCGCATCGGGGCTCCCCGGACCGGCGGCGTCGCCGCACCCGACCGCCGCCGCGAGCGCGAGCCCGACGGCCAGCCGCGCCGAGCCCGCCGCGAGATCCCGGTGATCGGGCCCGCTCATCACCACGGTCTTGCCCGAGGCCCCGACGTCAATCCAGCCTCACCCGACGTGGCGCGCCCACGATCCTGCGTCCGCGGCCTGTTACGCTGACGCCAGCCATGATCAAGGCCCTCATCGCCCAGGCCGGCCGCGCCGGCAGCTTCACGCCCGATGCCCGCGGCCTGATGCCGCTCGCCCGGGCTCGCGCGCTGGTCGCCAAGCAGCCGCTGTTCTTCGCCCACCCCCGCGACGACGACGCGGCGCTCCAGCAGTGGGCCGCGTTGCTATCGCTCGCCGACACCGCCGAGGCCGAGCGGGCGATGTTCGCGATCACCTGGAACGGCTACCTCGGCCTGGACTTCCTCGGCGAACACCTGGTCGCGCGCTACAGCGGCGAGCTGGTCGTGCGCTTCCTCGCCGCGAGCATGGGCTCGTTCAACGTGCTCCACAGCCCGTTCCACGAGACGCTCGCGCTCTTGCAGGCGATCGGCAGCGGGCCGGCGTTCGAACTCGGGCTCCTGCTGGCCACCGTCACGCCGAGGTTGATGTTCAAGCCCGATCGCAAGCACACGCTGGCCGACGTGCCGACCGCCAGGTACCGGCCGAGCCCGCCCTTCGACGAGTGGCTCCTCGGCTTCGCCCGCGCCTGCCCCGAGGTGGCCAACCCGGTCCTCATGCGGCGCGCGACCGTGAAGGACCAGCGCGCCAAGGTGATGCTCGAGCAGCTCGGGGTGGTCGCCACCAAGCCGGTCAAGGCGCCGACGGCCGACGACCGGGCCAAGCAGATCCTGGCCGGGTTCGACCGCGCCGCCGCCGAGGGCGCCATGGAGTGGCCGCGCTTCGGCACCGGCATCGAGGACGACCCGCAGATGTGGGAGTACTTCGAGCTCCGCCTGCTCGCGGTCGCGGCGCCGACCGGCGACGGCTGGGGCGTGTGCTTCGAGCGCCTGTCGGGCAGCTGCGACGCTGCGCGCCCGACCCAGGTGCAGCGGTACCTGTACGGCTCGACCATCGCCTCGCCGGGCTGGGCCGACACGCACGACGTCGCGGCGACCTTCACGCCCGAGCGCACGCCCGACGCGGCCAGCGGCGAGACCCTGCCGCTGACGCTCGCGGGCGGCACCCTGAAGGGCCCGGCCGGCCCGCTGAAGCTCGACGCTGGCAAGCTCGGCAAGCGCAACCTCAAGCCGGGCCTCGGCTGCGAGCTCGACGGCGACGCCGGCTACAACCTGCGGCTGCGCGCGTACGTCGACGCCTTCCCCGGCGCCTTCTTCAGCAAGCCCACGGCGCTGCTCGCGCTCCTCGGCATCGCCGGGCCCGTCGTGATCTGCGACACCACGGCGTTCGCCCACGCCGCCGGCAAGCAGTCGCCGAAGCGCCCGTGGCACATCGCGCCGAGCAAGTCGCCGACCTACCAGTCCCTCGCCGCGGCCCTGGTCGCCCGGGACCCCCGGCTGTTCGTCGCCGGCGACAGCAACCTCGACTTCCGCCTCCACGCCGTCCACAAGTTCGGCGGGTAGGCCGCGCCGCGCCTCGAGGCGCCCCCCAGCCTCGGGCACCGTGGCGATGCCGCACGATCGCACCGTCGGTGGGCGCGTTCGCTCACCTCGGGCCGTCGCGCCCCCACGCCCCCGGGCCTCAACCTGCGCCGCTTCTTGCAAGAGGCCCAGGGCATGCCCGAGCCTCGACCGCGCCAGCTCGACCCGTTCGGGTCGTCGCGGCCGGGCGCCAGCGCACCGCTGGTGGTGCGGGTCGCCGGCGATCTCACGATCCCGACGGCGGCGCACCTCCACGACCAGCTGCGGGCGGCCATCCGTCGGCGGGGCGCGCGGACGGTGGTGGTCGACTTCGCGGGCGCCGGCCGGTTCGACTCCGCCGGGATCGCCGTGATCACGCTGGCCACGCGCCGCCTGGCCCGCACCGGCCGGACCCTGGAGCTGACCAACCTCGAGCCCCACCACACGGCGGCGCTCGCGCTGGTCCCCGAGGCGGCGCCGGCGGTCGCCGCCGAGGACGACGTCGGCTGGGTCGAGGGCCTCGGCGCACACCTGCTCGACCTCCGCACCTCCGCCCGAGAGCTCGGGACGCTGCTCGCCGAGACCGCGCGCCAGATCGCGGCGGTGGTGATCCGGCGCAAGCGGATGCCGGCCGGCGCGTTCGTCCATCAGGCGGTGGTGATGGGCGCCGAGGCCCTGTTCATCGTCGGCCTGCTGGCCGGACTCATCGGCATGACCCTGGCCTTCCTCGGCGCGGTCCAGCTCGCCCGGTTCGGCGCCGGGATCTACGTCGCCGACATGGTCGGAGTCGGCGTGGTCCGAGAGTTCGCGCCGATGATGACCGCGATCATCCTCGCCGGCCGGGCCGGGGCCGCGATCGCCGCCGAGCTGGGCACCATGCGGGCCGGCGCCGAGATCGACGCCCTGCAGGCGATGGGGGTGAGCCCGGTGCGGTTCCTGGTGCTGCCGCGCCTGGCCGCGCTCTCGGTCATGCAGCCAGCCCTGACCTTGCTCGCGATGTTCATCGGTGTCGGCGGCGGCATGCTGGTCGGGGCGCTGGTGCTCGACGTCTCGCCGGCGGTGTTCGCCGCCCGGGTCGTGGCCCGGGTCGAGCTGTCCGACATCCTGCACGGGCTCGGCAAGAGCCTGGTGTTCGCCTGGATCATCGCGGTCACCGGCACGTTCCTCGGCCTGCAGTCGAGCGGCAACGCCAGCGCGGTCGGCGCCGCCACCACCCGCACCGTGGTGGTGTGCGTGTCCCTCATCCTGCTGGTCGACGCGCTGGTCGCCACCGTGACCGCGCTCGGGGGGCCGTGATGACCGCCGTCATCGAGTGTCGGCAGGTCTCGGTCGGCTACGACCCCGCGGCCCCGACCCTCACCGGCATCGACCTGGTGATCGAGCCCGGCGAGATCGTCGCGTTCCTGGGCCCGTCGGGCTGCGGCAAGTCGACTCTGCTCCGCTCGCTCGTCGGCCTCTTGCCGCCGTTCGCCGGCGAGGTCCTGATGTTCGGCGAGTCGTTCTACGCCGCCAGCCGCGACCGCCAGGCCGAGCTGCTGCGCCGGACCGGGACCCTGTTCCAGCAGGACGCGCTGTTCGGCTCGATGTCGGTCAGCGCCAACGTCGAGCTGCCGCTGCGCGAGACCACCGCCCTGCCCGACCCCATCATCGTCGAGATGGCCGCGATGAAGCTCGGGCTGGTCGGGCTCGCCGGCCTCGGCCACCGCTGGCCGGCCAAGCTGTCGGGAGGCCAGCGCAAGCGGGCCGCGCTGGCCCGCGCCACCATCCTCGATCCGCCGGTGGTGTTCTGCGACGAGCCGTCAGCCGGGCTCGATCCAGCGGTCGCCGCCGGCCTCGACCAGACCGTGCTGCGGCTGCGCGAGCTGTTCGGCAGCGCATTCGTGGTGGTCAGCCACGAGCTCGCCAGCATCCGCACGATCGCCGACCGCGCCATCGTCTTCGCCGCCGGGCACGTCCTGACCAGCGGCACCATCGCCGAGCTGATGGCGTCGACCGAGCCCATCGTCCACGGCTTCTTCCACCGGGTCGCGGTCGACAACGCCGCGACCGTGCCGGCGAGGTGACCATGACCGCAACCAGAGCTCAGAAGATCCGCCTCGGCGTGTTCACGATCACCGCGCTGGCGGCGCTCGCCCTGGTGCTGGCGGTCTTCGCCGGGCTCCGGTTCTGGGAGCGCCACGATCGCTACATCATCTACTTCGCCGACTCGGTGATCGGCCTCGAGGACGGGGCGGTGGTCTACTTCGGCGGCATCAAGATCGGCACCGTCGACAAGATCGAGGTGGCCCCCGACGACCTGCGCAAGATCAAGGTCACGATCAAGGTCAAGCGCGGCGGGGCGATCCGGGTCGACACCACCGCGACCCTGCGCTACGCCGGCATCACCGGCCTCAAGGAGATCGACCTGCAGGGCGGGGCGCTGTCCGCGCCTCGGCTGGCGTCGGGCGGCACGATCGCGGTCGGGGTCACCGCCCTCGATCGCCTCGAACGCCAGGCCGACGAGCTGGTCGACCAGTCAAGGGCGATCATGACCGCCGCCAACCGGGTCGTGACCAACCTCGCGACCGTCACCGACCCGGCCCAGTTCGCCGGCATCCGCGAGATGGTCGCGGACGCCCGGACCACCTCGGCCAACCTGGCGGCGGCCAGCGGCGGCCTGCTCGCGATGGTCACCTCCAGCCAGGCGCCAGTCCGCCGGACGCTGGCCGCGGTCGACCAGGTCGCGGGCAAGACCGCCGCCTTGCTCGACGGCGACGGCGCACGGCTCCTGGCCGGCGCCGGCCGCTTCGTCGACGATCTGCGCGGCATGGTCCGCGACAACGGTGCCGTGCTGCGGACGTCGATGTTCGACCTCCGCCAGGCCAGCCGCAGCTTCAAGGATCTGGCCCGCGACCTGCGCCAGCGCCCGTCGCGGTTGTTCTTCTCCCAGTCGGCGCAAGAACGGAAGTTGCCATGAGAGCCACGGCCCTGTTGCTGTGCACGGTCGCTGCCTGCGCGGGCCGGAGCCCGGTCACCCGCTACTACGCCCTCGCCGCCGTCCGCGGCGTGGGCGGCGGCAACGCGGAGATCGTCCTCGAGCCGCTGACCACCGACGACGCCTACGACGACGAGCGCATCGTCTACCGCTCGAGCCGCTTCCGCCTCGACTACTACGACTACCACCGGTGGAGCGCGTCGCCGGGCGTGATGATCGGCAACTTTCTCGAGCTCGGGCTCGAGCAGAGCGGGCTGTTCCGGTCGGTCACGCGCGAGGCCACCAGCGACGTCGCCCTGGTGCTCAACGGCCGGGTCGGCGTGATCGAGGAGGTCGACGTCAGCCGCTACGCATGGGAGGGCCACATCGTCCTCGAGCTGTGGCTCACGGACCTGCGCACCGGCGCCGCGGTGTGGCGCGAGCGGTTCGAGGAGTCGGAGCCGCTGCCCCGGCAGAGCCCCGAGGGCCTGGCCGAGGCGCTCAGCACGGCGCTGGCCCGGATCGTCAGCCGCGCGGCCCCGGCGATCAGCGCGAGCCTGGCCGAGCACCCGCCGGCGCTGGCCGCC
>JAYVSF010000887.1:0-5231 GCA_043775605.1 Myxococcales bacterium | reverse complement strand
CGGGCGGCGCAGCGTCGACGGCGGGCGGCGCAGCGTCGACGGCGGGCGGCGCAGCGTCGACGGCGGGCGGCGCAGCGTCGACGGTGGGCGGCGCAGCGTCGACGGTGGGCGGCGCAGCGTCGACGGCGGGCACGGAGGCATCGACGGCGGGCGCGGCGGCGGGCGTCACCGCGGTCGCGGCACCAGCGTCGATGCTCGCGGACGCAGGATGATCGATCGCGGCCGGATCCGCCGGCTTGCCGCCGCCAGCGAAGGCGACGACCAGCACGACCGCGGCGACCACCGCGGCGAGCACGAGCACGACGAGGCCGGTCCGCCGCCGGTCCGCGCGAGCGTGGGCGATGGCGCCGGGGCTGGCGGGGACGGTCTGGGTCGGCGCGGTCATCAGCGCGTGCCGGCCGGGATCGGCGGTGGGCGAGGAGCCGGCGGCCCAGCGGTTGCGCTGGCCGGTGCGGACCGGGGCCAGAGCTGGGTAGCGATCGGCGAGCAGGCGCTCGAGCTCGCGCCGGCCGTCGCGCGGCACGTCGCGACAGCGCAGGAGGTCGTCGATGGTGTCCTCGGCGGTCTGGAAGCGATAGGCCGGGTCGCGCGCGAGCAGCCGCATGATCACGGCCTCGAGATCGGGCGGCACGTCGGCCGCGACCGACCGCGGGCTCGGCACCGGCGCGAACAGCACGCGGCCGAGGGTCTCGGTGGTCGATCCGGCGGCGAACAGGTGCTCGCCGGTCGCCATCTGCCACAGCATCACGCCGACCGCGAACAGATCGCTGCGGCCGTCGAGCGGCGCGCCGTTGATCTGCTCGGGGCTCATGTACGCCGGCTTGCCCTTGACCGTGATCGACGCGCTGGCCGCGGTCGCCGCCCGCGCCTTGGCGATGCCGAAGTCGCTGACCTTGACCGCGCCGTTCCAGCCGATCAGCACGTTGTGCGGCGACACGTCACGGTGGACCAGGCCGCGGACGCCGTCAGTGCCGGCCGGCAGATCGTGGGCGTAGCCGAGGCCGCGGAGCAGCTCGACGGTGACGTAGATGAGCGTCGACCACGGCAGCCGACCGGTCTCGAGCACGCCGTCGAGATCCTTGCCCTCGACCAGCTCCATCACCAGGTACAGCCGGCCCTCGTGGTCGCGATCGAAGTCGAGCACGCCGACGATGTTCGGGTGCTGCATCCGCGACGACAGCTTGGCCTCGGCGATGAACATCGTGCTGAACGCCGGGTGGCGGCTGGCGTCGGGCAGGATGCGCTTGATCGCCACCGCCCGCTCGAAGCCCTCGGCGCCGACGGTGTGCGCGCGGAAGACCTCGGCCATGCCGCCGGCCCCGAGCCGCGCGTCGAGGACGTACTTGCCCAGGCGATCGGGATCGCCACCCGCGCCGGCGCCCGGCATCTGGGTGGTCATCATCGGCCCCCGGCCGCTCACCGGATGGTCACCGGAGCGTGACTCCCTTGACCTCGACCGCCGCGCCCTGTCCGGCGAGCGGACGGACGGTCACCGTCAGCCCGCGCCCGCGCACCGCGGCGACGCTGCGCACCACCAGCGCGCCGCGGATGACGCCGTCGCCCGGCACCCGACCGATGCCGCCGGCGGCCGCGCCGCCCTCGATCGCGACCGCCGCCGCCAGCTCGCGCGCATCGCCACCGGACAGGCTCACCGCCGCCAGCGTGACCGTGGCGTGGCGCCGGTTCTGGATCTCGAACGCCACCACCGCCCCGTCGCCGAGGTAGAGGACCTCGCCGACCCGCACCACCAGGTCATCGGGACTGCGCTCGATCGCGCGCGCGCTGGCCAGCTCGCGCCGCACCACCGCGCGGTTGGCCAGCTCCTGATCGATCCCTGCGCTGATGCGGTCGGCCTGGAAGGCCCGCACCGCGGTCAGCTCGGCGGTGAGCGCGGCGGTCCGGCGCGTCACCTCGTCGGTGACCCGGCGCTCGAACGCCTCGGCCTCGGTCACCAGCTCGACCGTCACCAGCGAGCAGGCCTGGGTCGCGTCGGTGACCACCGTCGCCGCGACCACGACCTTGACCCCGCTGATGGTGGACATGGTCATGTTGCCGGGCGAGGCCCCGGCCCGCAGCGGCCGGATGAGCAGCGTGCGCGCCGACATCGGCCGGATCTCGTAGTCGGGCGCCCCCAGGCTGCCCGAAACCTTGTCCTTGAGGTTCTCCCACAGGTCGATCGAGGTCACGTAGGCCGGGTGGAGCGGCACGTTGATCGAGGCGCCCGACGGCGGCACCGCGAACTTGCACGTCCGCTGCGCGTGGGCGACGGGGGCCGCCGCGGCCAGCCCGACAGCGATGATCGCGAACCGGACCAGGACACGTGCCTTCATCCTCCGCCTCCGTGCGAGCCGCGCCAGCCGGCGAGCGAGAACCACCGCGGGTAGAAGTACCAGGCCACGTGCAGCGTGGCCTCGACGCTGGTCATGGCCTCGGCGTCACCGCCCAGGGGCTGAGCCCGCACCGCCGCGACGCTGACACCCAGCATCATCGACCGCCCGAGCCGGCGATCGAGGCCGAGGCCGAGCGCGAGGGTCGCATCGACGGCGCTGCCGGCCGAGATCGAGGCCAGCACCATGCCGTCGCCGCTGCGCAGCGTGGTCGCGCCCAGCCGGCGGACCTGGCCGCCGAGGGCGACGTGGACCGTCGGGATCCAGCGCACGCCGAAGCTGGCGTGGACGCCGAACTCGGCCCGGCCCCCGAACTGGGTCCGCTCGACGACCCCGCGCACCGGCACGCCGCCGGCCAGCCCGACCGCGTCGGGGTGGCGCAGCGCCGCCTCGAACCCGGCCACCGTCAGCTCGAACGCCCACCGATCCGAGCGCGCGAGAGTGCCGCGCAGCGCGCCGCCGATCAGCGTGCCCGTGCCGGTGGCCTGGTGATCGCTGGTGCGCACGACCCCGCCGAGCGCCTGACCGTGGAGGCTGGCCTCGTCGGCGTCGGCGTCGACCCGCGCCGGCACCAGCGCCACCGCGAGCGTCAGCAGGCAGGCCAACCCGCCGCCTCCCCGTGCTCCATGGTGCGCCGACAATGCCAGCATTCTCCCGAAGGTCGCACGGACCCGGGGCGAGTGACAAGGTAGCCATCGGGCTGACGTCGCCGCGAGCGTGTACCGTTGACCCCGCGCCGATGACCACTCCCTCCCCGACCGCGGCCGAGCACCTCGACCTCCTGATCGTCGGCGCCGGGCTATCGGGCATCGCCGCCGGGTATCACGTGCAGACCCGGTTCCCGGGCCGGCGCACCGCGATCCTCGAGAACCGCGGCGCGATCGGCGGCACCTGGGATCTGTTCCGCTACCCGGGCATCCGCTCGGACTCGGACATGTACACGCTCGGCTACTCGTTCGCGCCGTGGACCGGCGACAAGGCGATCGCCGATGGCGCCAGCATCCGGACCTACATCGAGGACACCGCGCGGACCCACGGCCTCGATCGCCAGATCCGCTTCCACCACCGCGTGATCGCCGCCGCGTGGTCGAGCGCGACCGCGCGCTGGACCGTCGACGTCGAGCGGGCCGACCTCGGCGACACGATCCAGCTCACGTGTGACTTCCTGTTCATGGCCAGCGGCTACTACGCCTACGATCACGGCCACCAGCCCGATCTCGCCGACGCCGCGCGCTTCCGCGGCCGCATCGTCCACCCGCAGTCGTGGCCGGCCGACCTCGACCACCGCGGCCAGCGGGTCGTGATCATCGGCAGCGGCGCGACCGCGATGACCCTGGCGCCGGCGATGGCCGCCACCGCCGCGCACGTGACGCTGCTGCAGCGATCACCGACCTACATCCTGTCGCGACCGTCGGTCGATCGCGTCGCCCACCGGCTGCGGCGCGCGCTCGGCGCGCAGGCCGCCAGCGACCTCACCCGCTGGAAGTACGTGTTGCTCGGCGCGGCGTTCTACCAGTTCTGTCGACGCTACCCGGAGCGCGCCAGGAAGCTCATCGCCGCCGGCGTCCGCGCCCAGCTCGGCCCAAGCTACGACATCGCGACCCACTTCAACCCGCGCTACCAGCCGTGGGATCAGCGCCTGTGCCTGGTGCCTGACGCCGACCTGTTCCACGCGATCAAGGCCGGCCAGGTCGAGGTCGTGACCGATCACGTCGAGCGCTTCACCGCGACCGGCCTGGCCCTGCGCTCGGGGCGGCAGCTCGAGGCGGAGGTCGTGGTCACCGCGACCGGCCTGCGCCTGCTGTTCCTCGGTGGGATGCGCCTCACCGTCGACGGCCGCGCGATCGATCCGGCGACCACGCGCGCGTACCTGGGCGCGATGCTCAGCGGCGTGCCGAACCTGGCGATGGGCATCGGCTACATCAACGCGTCGTGGACGCTCAAGTGCGAGCTGATCATCGGCTACGTCTGCCGGCTGCTCGAGTACATGGATCGGCGCGGCTTCCGCAGCGCGGTGCCGGTGCCGACCGAGGACGACGACGACGGCGACGCGCCACTGCTCGACCTCGCCTCTGGCTACATCGAGCGCGCGGCGTCGCAGTTCCCGCACCAGGGCCAGGCCGATCCGTGGAAGGTCCATCAGAGCTACGTCCACGACGTGGTCGCGCTGCGCCACCGCCCGATCGCCGACGGTCGGCTGCGCTTCGGGCGCGCGCCCTGATCCTGCGTTGATCAGCGAGATGAATCGGCGACGACCAGGGCGGCGAGCCGCGGGATCGCGCGGGTCGCGAGCGCGACGTAGGCGGGGTCGCGCTCGACGCCGATCGCGGCGTAGCCGACCGCGACCGCGGCCGCCAGCGTCGAGCCCGAGCCGGCGAACGGATCGAGGACGACGCCTTCGCCCAGCGGCAGCGCGGCCCGCACCAGCTGGCGCAGGAGGGCCTGGGGCTTGAGGCTGGGATGCGGCGCGAGCGCGCGCTCGGCGGCGGTGGTCGGGTGCGACTTGATGACGTCGCCGAACGGCCGCGCGGCCCCGACCCGACGCAGCCCGCCGGTCTTCCACCGTCGCAGGTTGTCCTGGACCCGACCCTCGAGCGGCCGGCGATAGAGCAGCCACGGCTCCCACATCGATCGCGGCATGACGCTGACGTCGGCGAACTCGGCGTGGGCGTTCTTGGGGCGATCGCCGCCGCGCATCGTCATGACCAGGCGCGCGATCTCGCCGCGCCGCTCGAGCCCGGCGGCGCCGAGCGCGCTCGACACCAGGTACGACAGCAGCGGGTTGCAGGCGACGAAGACGTGGGCGCCCGGCACCAGCGCCGGCAAGAGGTGGTCGGCCCAGGT
>JAYVSF010000886.1:0-5789 GCA_043775605.1 Myxococcales bacterium | reverse complement strand
CGATCGCACGCGGTCGGGCGCTGTTCGAGTCGAGCGAGGTCGGCTGCGCGGGCTGCCACGCCGGCGCGCTCTTGACCAACGACGGGCAGTTCGCGGTCGGCACCGGCGACGCCGGTCAGGCCTTCAAGGTGCCGAGCCTGCTCGGCGTCGCCAGCCACCCGCCGTTCCTCCACGACGGCTGCGCCACGACCCTGCGCGATCGCTTCGGCGCGTGCGGCGGCGGCGATCTCCACGGCCAGACCTCGCAGCTCGCCCCGGCCCAGCTCGACGACCTGATCGCCTACCTGGAATCGCTGTAGGTCGGGGGCCCACGCCCGGCGCTCTCCGATGGTGCGGCCGTGGTTGGGGGGCCACAGGGGGAACGCGTCCGCAGGCCCACAGCAGACGTGCGGGCCAGCGATCGCGCGGGCTTGGCCAGGATCGAAGCTGGCCTCGTTCTTGGATCAATGAGGGGCATGCGCCACGTTGGTCTGCTCGCCTTCGGCATCACCACCGCCGTCTTGGTCCCCGCCGCGCTCCAGCGGCTCACCGCCGGTCCGACCCAGGTCGCGAAGCTGGTCGCGCCCGGCGCCCGCTCGCTCGCGCTCGGCGGCACCAAGATCGACGTGGCGCTCGATCGCGCGATCGTCGACGCCGGCGACACAGTCCACGTGACGCTGACGGCCAGCCAGGCCGGCGACCGGCCGGTGAAGGTCGCGGTGCTGGTGATGGAGGCGCAGGGCTCGGGCGGCGGCCGGGTCGACACCCCGCCCCGCCAGGTCGCGCGCGCGACCGTGACCTTCGCGGCCGGCGCCACCGGCGTGCCGCACGCGCTCGCGTTCAAGCTGCGCGGCCACCGCGGCCAGGAGATGGAGGGCATGGCCCAGTTCGGCCGCTACACGATCCTGGTGATGGCGCCCAAGGCCGCCGATCAGCTCGAGCGGTTGCGCCGGCGCGCGGTCCGCGTCGCCAACCCGATGGAGGACGCGGGCGGCCGCTACGACGCGTGGTCGACCGCGTACTACGCCGCCGGCAACCCCGACGACGCGGCTGACGACGACTCCGCGGCGGCCGGCGACGGCAGCGGCGACGGCAGCGGCAGCGACGCAAAGGTCGCCGACCCCGACCCCGACCCCGACCCCGACGTCGCCACCGTCGGCACCCTCGGCGAGGCCGCGCGCCTCGAGGTCCTGACCCGGCCGGCCAACAGCGTCGTCGCCCTCCACGTCCCAGACACCGCGCCGGTCGGCAAGCCGTTCACCGTCGCGGTCACCGTCAAGAACCCGAGCAAGAAGGCCCTCACCCACGTCGGCGTCCGCCTCGCCATGCCGCTCCTCTACGGCGCCCTGTACCGCGGCCTCAGCGATGAGCAGATCACGATCGCGCCCGAGCTCGCGACCCTCGACCTCGGTCCGCACCAGGCTCGCACCGCCCTGTTCCAGGTCACGGCCAAGGCCGCCGGCACCGCCGGCCTGTACGCGTCGACCACCTGCGACGACAGCGAGGACTGGGAGAGCTGCCAGGTGATCCTCGACGGTCAGCTCGACGCCACCGACGCCATCGCCACCGCCCCGGCCCCGACCGAGGCCACCGGCGCCCCCACCACCGTCGCCCGCCTCGCGCCCTGACCGTCGCCCCCGAGCCGTACCATGCGCAACCTCCCGCCCCTCGTCCGCGCCACCGCCGGCATGATCACCGGCCTCGCGGTCAGCGCGGTGGTGGTGCTGGTCGTCAGCGCCGCGGTCGTCACCCGCCCGCCTCGCCATCGCCTCGTGCCCGAGGACGCCAGCGGCCACCTGCGCCGCCTCGCGATCCACTACACGCCGTCGATGGACGCCCGCACCATGCCGGTGTGGCGCGCGCTGTTCACCGCGCTGCCCGCCGACGTCGACGTCGAGGTCGCGGTCCCCGCCGCCCGCGACTTCGCCCGCTTCACCGCCGGCCTGACCGCGGCCGGCGTGCCCGCGCTCGCCCGCTTCCACCGAGTCGTCGTCGATCAGCCGCTGACCACGTGGTCGCGCGATCGCATGGCCGCGCTCGAGGACGGCCTGGTGCTGGCGCCGCCCCGGGTCGCGACCGCGTCGGGCGGCCGGGCCGGCGACTGGGCCGCGCCGTTCGCGATCGCCCGCGCCGTCTATGGCAACCAGCCGGCGATCGCCGACTTCGTGTTCGAGGGTGGCGACCTCGCCGCCTCGCGCCGCTTCGTGTTCGCCGACGCCAACCTCATGGGCCGCAACCTCGGCCGCGGCGACGCCACCCGCGCGCACCTCGAGGCCGCGGTCGCCCGGACCTTCGCCCAGGAGCTGATCTGGCTCGGCGACGCCGCCGGCGAGGTCCCCGAGCACCACATCATGATGTACATGGTGCCGCTCGACGATCGCCAGATCCTGGTCGGCGACGTCGACCTCGGCCAGCGCCTGCTCGCCGCCGGCACACGGACGGTGCCGGTCGATCCCGACCTCGCGCTCCACGCCCGCCGCTTCGACCGGGTCGCGACGCTGCTCACCGCGCGCGGCTTCGCGGTCACCCGCATCCCGGTCGTCGTGCTGCCCGGCGCCGGCTCGTACGTGACCTACACCAACGCGCTGTTCGACCGCGACGCCGCCGGCCCGGTGGTCTACCTGCCGACCTACGGCCTGCCCGCTCTCGACGACGACGCCGCCACCCGCTACCGCGTCCTCGGCTATCGCGTGGTCCCGATCGACGTCACCTCGATCTACCAGCTCAACGGCTCGCTCGGCTGCCTGGTCAACGTGATGGCGCGGACCGCACCCTGATCGGCCCTGATCAGCTCTTGCGGCAGTCCGGCTGCGGCCGGCCGATCTTGGTCATCACGACCTGGTAGAGCTGGCCGTCGCGCGCGCGCGAGGCCCCGGCCGAGGCGAGCAGGTAGAACTTCCACATCCGGTAGAACCGGCGATCGTAGGTGTGCGCGATCTCGTGGTACGTGCGATCGAAGTTGGCCCACCACGCCAGCAGCGTCGGGTCGTAGTCGGGCCCGATGTTGTGCAGGTCCTCGATCACGAACAGCCCCTCCATCGCCTTGCCGAGCTGGGCCAGCGACGGGGTGACCGAGTTGGGGAAGATGTACCGGTGGCTGAACGGGGTGGCCGTGGTCCGGCTGACGTTGTTGGCGATGGTGTGGAAGAAGGCGACGCCGTCGTCGACCATGCAGCGGTCGATCACCCGCATCACGTCGCGGTAGTTCTTGTGGCCGACGTGCTCCATCATGCCGATCGACACCACCCGATCGAACGTGCCGGTGACGTCGCGGTAGTCGCACAGCCGCAGCTCGACTGGCAGGTGCTTCCACAGCTGGTTGCCGAGCGCGACCTGGTCCTTCGACAGGGTGACGCCGACCACCGAGCAGCCGTACTTCTCGGCCGCCCACGACGCGAACCCGCCCCAGCCGCAGCCGAGGTCGAGCACCCGCATGCCCGGCTCGAGCCCGACCTTGCGCGCGACCAGATCGAGCTTGGCCTCCTGGGCCTCGGTCAGGGTCTTCGCGTCCTTCCAGTAGCCGCAGGTGTAGACCATGCGGGGGTCGAGCATGCGCGTGTACAGCTCGTTGCCGACGTCGTAGTGGGCCTCGATCGCGGTGGCCGAGCGGGCCTTGGTCTGCAAGTTGATCACCGCCGCCTTGACCGCGAGCGCGCGCAGCCGCCAGCTGCCCTGGATCTTCTGCTTCAGGTTGGCGCGCAGGAGCTTGTAGACGAAGACGTCGAGCGCGTCGGTGTCCCACCACTCGTCCATGTACGACTCGCCGAGCCCGAGTGACGCGCCCTTCAGCAGGCGCTCGTAGAACCGGGGATCGTGGACAATGATGTCGCCCGGCTGCGCGCCGCCGATCGTGACCCCGGCCAGCCCGAACAGCTCGCGGACGATCGCCTCGGCGTCACCGGCGCGGGCCGACGCGGCCATCGCCGGCAGCACCTTGCCGAGGTTGCCGAGCAGGTCGCGCACCATCGCCGGCGGCTGCAACCCGAAGGGCAGGCGACCGCGGCTCTCGTTGCCCGGCTGAGCGTTCATCATGTCGGAGTCTGTCGCACGGTTCGCCACGGTCGACAACGACGAACTCGCAGGCGCCGCCGGTGGTCCAGCCACTGGCCGCGGTACCGTACGCCGCATGACGACGACGCAGATCAGGGGCGAGTTCGAGGTCACGCGGCATCCCGAGCCGCCGTACGAGACCGTCGACGGGATCGTGCTGGCGCGCAGCAAGTTCGACAAGCGGTTCCACGGGCCGCTCGACGCGACCGGCACGGTCGACATGATCGCGTGCGGCGGACCGGTGCAGGGCTCGGCCGGCTACGTCGCGATGGAGCGGGTCACCGGCCGCGTCGAGGGCCGGACCGGGACGTTCGTGTTCCAGCACAGCGCGGCGATGGATCGCGGCGCGCCGAGCCTGTCGATCACGGTGGTGCCGGACTCCGGCACCGGCGAGCTGACCGGCATCCGCGGTCGCTTCATGATCGACATCGTCGACGGCAAGCATCGCTACACGTTCGACTACGCGATCGCGCCGCCGGCGTGACCTCGCGCCCGCATCGCTAGCGGGCGTGTTCGCGGGTGGTCAGGAAGCGGAGGGCGGGCCAGTCGAGCTTGGCGCGGTTGAGCTGCCAGTCGTTGCGGGCCAGAAACACCAGCCCGCCGCCGTGATCCTCGGCCACGCTGTCGCGGTTGCCGTCGGCGAACTGCTTCACCACCTTGGGATCGTCGGCGTCGACCCAGCGGGCCCGCTCGAACGACGTCGCCTCGAAGTGGACCGGCAGCTCGTACTCGGTGCGGATGCGGTCGGCGAGGACGTCGAACTGCAGGCCGCCGACCACGCCGACGATCCAGTCGGCGCCGAGGAACATCTTGAAGACCTGGGCCGCGCCCTCCTCGGCCAGTTGCTCGAGCGCACGGCCGAGGTGCTTGGCCTTCATCGGATCGTCGGGCCGGACCCGGCGCAGCATCTCGGGCGCGAAGCTGGGGATGCCGGTGAAGCGCAGGGTCTCGCCCTCGGTCAGGGCGTCGCCGATCCGCAGGCCGCCGTGGTTGGGGATGCCGATGATGTCGCCGGCCCAGGCCTCCTCGGCCAGCTCGCGGGCGTTGGCCTGGAACAGCATCGCGTTGTGGACGCCGAGGGTCTTGGCGGTGCGCGGGTTGGTCAGCTTCATGCCGCGGTTGAAGTGGCCCGAGGCCAGGCGCACGAACGCGATGCGGTCGCGGTGCTTGGGATCCATGTTCGCCTGGATCTTGAAGACGAAGCCCGCGACCTTGTCCTCTCCGGGATCGATCGTCCGCTCGATCGCCGGCTGCGGCCGCGGCGGCGGCGCCAACTCGGCCAGCCCGGCCAGCAGCTCGCGCACGCCGAAGTTGTTGACCGCCGAGCCGAAGAACACCGGCGTCATGTGGCCCTCGCGGTAGCTGGCGAGGTCGAGCGGCTTGCACAGACCGCGCACCATCTCGACGTCGCCGCGCAGCTTGGCGACCGCGTGCTCGGGCAGGAGCCGGTCGAGCTGGGGATCGCCGAGGCCCTGGCACATGATGCCGTCCTGGATCACGATGCCCTTGCTGCGCTCCATCAGGTTGAGCTGGTCCTGGCGCAGGTCGTAGCAGCCGAGGAAGCCCTGGCCCATGCCGATCGGCCACGACGCCGGGGTGACGTCGAGCGCCAGGACCTGCTCGATCTCGTCGAGCAGCTCGAACGGATCGCGGCCCTCGCGGTCGAGCTTGTTGATGAACGTCACGATCGGCACGTCGCGCAGCCGGCAGACCTCGAACAGCTTGCGGGTCTGGGCCTCGATGCCCTTGGCGGCGTCGAT
>JAYVSF010000885.1:0-2104 GCA_043775605.1 Myxococcales bacterium | reverse complement strand
GGTCTCCCTCAAGGCTCCGGCCCGCACGCCGACCTTGAGGACATCCGAACAGAGCCGAGCAAGGAGCCGCTCCGATGTTCAAGGTCACGCGACCGATGGTGGCCGCGCTCGCCACCCTCGCGGTGGCCGCCGGCGTCTACGTCGGCCACCCCAACCTCGCCGGCGCCGACGTGGGCGACCCCGTCGGTCCGCCACCCGTGGACGACATCCCCGTCGCGCCGACGGCAGGACCGACATCTCCCCAGGTGATCGACGATCCGTCGCTGCTCACCGTGGGCCAGATCCTGCGCCTGTCGTTCCCCGCCCGGTCCGACCAGTCCCGCGACCTGCTCCGGGCGACGGTGCGCTTCCACGACGCCGACGGCACGGTGCTGGCGATCCAGCCGTTCGTCCTGCGGCTCACCGGTCGTGACTGGCGCACCGTCGCCGCTCGCGTGGTGGTGCCCGATCGGGCCGTCTCGATCGAGCTCTCGTGGCAGGCCGTGATCGGCCCGGTCGAGGTCGGCGACGTCGACGTCGCCGTCATCGGCTCGAGCGTGGCCCAACCTCCCGACGAGAGCTGAGCGACCGCTCAGATCGTCCCCTTCGCACCACCCCAAGGGTGGGTCCCGTCACCACCGGCGGGGCCCACCCCGGTGCGGCCGCCCGGTGCGCCGGGTCGGGTCCGTCGGGTCGGGTCGTCGCAGATCAGCTGCCCGGCACCGGTCCGAAGATGCCCACCAGCACCATCAGCACGGCATCGTCACGGCGCGCCAGCTCGGCGTCGTCACCCGCGGCCCGGCCCGGGGCCGCCACGGTCGACACAGAGACGCGGCTGCGGTCGATCGCGTCGCCGGCGACAGCATCGACCACGGCCTGGCCGCGAGCGCGGGCCAACGCGCTGGCGGCGTCGGACGTCGGGGTGCGAACGACCGCCACGAACGAGACACCGGGTTCGGTGAACAGCGAGAAGCGGGCGAAGCCGACGAGGTTGTCGTAGACCGACCCGACGGCGGTGTTCGTGCCGCTGAAGTAGAGGCGGTCGGTGATGAACAGGGGCACCTCGGCCGGTGCCGTCGTGCTGGCGACCGTCGGATCGATCACCAGCTGCTCCACCACCCGGTCGGGCCCGGCGCGGAACACCGCGTTGGCCTTCACGAGGTCGCGCTCGGCCCGCGAGGCGATGCGCCCCCGCAGGAGGATCGTGCCGTCGCGCAGCTCGCCCCACCACGACAGGCCACGCACGTCGAGGTCGTCGAGGGCCTGCGGATCGCCGGCGGTGGCCAGCGTGACCGGCGGCGAGGACACCGTGGTGGCGACCGGAACCGCGAGGGTGACCGACACCGCCGTGGTCGCCGGGGTGGTGGTCGACGGGGCGGTGGTCGCCGGGGCGGTGGAGCTGGTCGCCGACGCCGTGGTGGCGACGGTGGTGACCGACGCCACGGTGGTGGACGGCGCGGTGGTGGACGGCGCGGTGGTGCTCGGACCGGTGCCGATGGCCGTGCGGGAGCGGTCGGGGTCGGCGTCATGCCCGAGAGCGGCACCGACGACGGCGCCGACGATCACCAGCGGCACGATCGCCCCGATCCAACGGAAGCGGCGCCGGGTCGCGCCATCGAGATCCTCGATCGTCGCGCCGGGCACCTTCGCCGCCGGCGGCAGGGCGCCGACGGGCTCTCGGTCGCGCCGTCCGTCGGCTCCCGCGCCGAGGGCCGCGACAGGGGCCCGCAGCGAGCGCCAGTCGGCACCGTTCAAGCCGCGCGGTTGGGGGAACGAGTCGCCCGCGGGTGGCCACCACGACTCCTCGAGGGGCTCCACGTCGATGACGCCCTCACGAGGTTCGTCGGCACTGCTCGCGTTCTCGTCCACCACGCTCCAACGTCATGCTTGCCAGGGGCGAGGAGAGTGTAGGGGCGAGCGGTCCCGCAGAGACGGCGACGAGGACACCGAACCTATACTTCGCCCGTGGCGGCGCTGGTACTCGGGATGATCGCTGCCCTCGCGCTGGGCCTGTGGGTGCGGGCGCGACCGCAGCGGGCCGTGCTGCTGCTCGCCACGTTGCTGCCCTACGACGGCCTGCTGCTGCTCGTGCCCCACCCCAACATCGTGGAGGGGTGGAAGGAAG
>JAYVSF010000884.1:0-19333 GCA_043775605.1 Myxococcales bacterium | reverse complement strand
GCCGGGGTCGTCCTTGGGCCGGATGTTGACCGGCACCATCGTGATCAACGGATCGGCCGGCAGGGCGTCGAGCTCGACGAGCAGGCGGCGCAGCGCGGTGCCGACCAGGGCCAGGCAGACGTCGTTGAGGGTGGCATCGGCGGCCTTGCCGATCGCCTTGACCCGATCGAGCGCGATCTGCAGGGTCGCGAAGCGCCGGTTGCGGCTGATCTTGCGATTGAGGATCGAGCGCGGGGCCTGGTTGGGCGCGATCAGCTCGCGATCGTGATCGCGGCCGGCCTGCAGCAGCCGGCGCAGCGACGCGCCGACCCCGCGGGCGGCGCTGTACTGATCGCGGACCACCGCGGTCAGCGCGGCCAGGGTCGCGACCTCACCCTCGACGGCGGGGTCGCGCGGCGGCCGGGGCGCCGGCGGCCGGAGGAAGAACAGCGGCGTGTCGCGCTCGTCGGGGTCGGTCGACAGGCTCGACGCCAGCAGGCGCGCACCGGTGTAGCCGTCCATCAGCGCGTGGTGGACCTTGAAGTACAGGGCGAACCGGCCGCCGCTGAGGCCCTCGATGAAGTGGACCTCCCACGGCGGGCGGTGGAAGTCGATCTGGCCGCCGTGCAGGCGCGACACCAGCACGCCCAGCTCGCGCTCGTCGCCGGGCGAGGGCAGGGCCGAGCGCCGCACGTGGTAGTCGAGGTCGAAGCGGTCGTCGGCGATCCAGGCCTGGACCGGGCTCTTGAGCATGCCGGGCCAGCGCAGCTTGAGGTTCCACGGCGACTCGGCGGCCGTGGTGTCGCGCAGCTCGTCGATGACCTCGCGCAGGAAGTGGGGCGGCGCGTCGGCCGGCGGCGTGAACGGCAACAGCGCACCCACGTGCATCATCGCCTCGCGGCTCTCGCCCGCGAGGAAGAATGCGTCCATCACCGACAGCTTCTTGCCGACCATCGCCGGCATCATACCTGCGAGAGTTTGCCCCGCGCCTGGTTCGACCCGACAATCACCCCATGTCGCTCATGGCCGTGTGCCCGAAGTGTGGCGTCGAGAACTCGCCGATGAACACCGCCTGCGACGTCTGCCGGGCGTCGCTCGGCACCTCGCTGATCGAGGGCGACCGCGGCAGCGAGCCGTCGCCGCTGGCGTGGATGGCGATCAGCGCGGCGATCACCGCCGGGATCGGCGGGATGGCCTGGCTCGCCGACCTGCACCCGATCATGCTCGCGGTCGCGATGTTCTACGGTCCACTGATCGCGTCGGCGCGGTCGCGTGACAACGTGGTCTGGCACGCCGCGATCGGCGGCCTGGTCGGCATGTTCGTGCTGCTGCTGATCTCGATCGCGCTGACCTGGGATGAGTCGCGGGCGATGCTGACCGCGGCGATCGGCGGCCGGCTGCCGTCCGACGATCTCCGGGTCGGCCACCGCGCGACGCCCGTGTTCATGGTGCTCGGCGGCGGCGTCGCCGTCTTGATCGCCAGCATCCTGCCGCTCAGCCTGACCGGCGCGTCGGTCGGCGAGCACCTCGCCAGCGGTCGCCGCCGTCGCCGCGCGGCCCAGGCTACCGTCAGCGGACCGTCGACGCCGCTGTCCGACGCCGAGCTGGCCAAGGTCGCGCTGTAGCCGCCCTGGCTTACGCCGAAGGGACCCGGGTGCCGCGCCGCCGGGCGATGCCCCACAGCATGAGCTGGATCATGACCTCGGGCTTGTCGCGCATCCAGGCCACGTCCATGCGGCCGGCCATCATGACGACCATGCCGGGGACCGCCACGGTCAACCCGCTCGCCGGTCACGCCAACCGCGCCCAGTGACCTGCCGGCCCGGCTGCGGCGCAACCCGGCGACGCAGCGGCCACTCGAGCGCGGGCACCCACCGCGTCGCGGAGCGCCCTCAGCCCGGCCAGGCGGCGAGCACCGCGGCCGCCTCCTTCTTCACCTTCGACGCCGTCGCCAGCGCCTGAACCAGCTTGCGCGCAGTCGGTGACGCCAGCCGCTGGAACTCGCGCAGCAGGTCGCGCTGCGCGTCCGCCTCGCGCACCTTCGGTAACCGCTTCAGATAGTGCTGCAGCACCGGCTCGCCGCCGAGGAACGCGAGCCGCGCGTAGAGCGGTACCCAAGCGTCCTTGGGTGCCTTGACGACGATCTGCGCCACCAGGTCCGTTTCGCCGACGGCGTGCAGCGCATCGAAGGGATCTAGCGGCTCGCCGTCCAGCTCTGCTTTCATCGTCGCCAGTTGCGTCGCCGGATCGAGGGCCAGGGCCAGCGCCTCGGCCGCTCCGCGCAGCACCGGGTCCTCCTTGCGCAGCGCCGCCAGCCGCTTCGCCAGCAGGACGCGCGCAGCCGCGGCGGTCGCAGGCCTGGCGCGCAGCAACCCGAAACCGACCCAGTGCGCGAGGGACGGCGCCGCCGCGTTGCCCGACGCGCGCAGCGCCTCCGAGGAGCGCTTCGCCAGCGCGGCGGCGACAGCCCGGAGCAGCGCATCCGGGCCGACCACGGCCTCGAGGAGCAGCACCGCGTGGAGGAAGTTCACCTGCACGCCATACGGCGCGTCGAGCGCGGCCTCGATGAGCGTCGCCACCTCGGCGGCTTCGAGCGGCCCCGGCGGCGCGACCTCCTTGCCTTCATGCTCGAGCAGGGTGCCGCCCACGCCGTCGTCGAAGATGCCGAACATGAGGAGCCGCGTCAGGCGGACCGCCAGCGCCGCCGGCCGCGCGTGGGTGCCGCCCGAGCAGCGGGCGACCTCGGCGCGCAGGGCCTCGTCGCTGTCGTCGTCGGAGGCGTCGAGCGCCACCGCGTGCGGGTAGCCGAGCGCGAACTCCAGATCCCACGCCGGGGTCCGGGCGGCACCCGGGTGCACGCCGCTCGCGCCCGCGGCCGAGGCGCCGTTCTCGAAGGCGCGGCACGAAGCCCCGACCGAGCGCCGCGGCTCGTCCTTGGTGCCCTTCGGGGACTTGGCCTTCTTCGTCGTCTTCGCGGGGGTCATCGCGCAGCCTCCAGCTTCTTGCGGATGGGCACAGCCGCCGGCCCGAGCCGGTCGCAGGCGGCGAGGCCCTCGCGCGTGCGAGCGACAGAGAGCATGGCACGCTCGCGGCCCTCCCACGTGACCACCCCCGCGGCGCCGCTGCCCAGCGTCTTCTTTCCGAACGCGAGCGCCCGGTCGCCGGCGCTGCGCCCCGCTGCCGGCTTCTTCGCCGCCGCTGTCGCCACCTTCTTCTCTACCGCCCCCGCCGCCGGCTTCGCTTCGCGGGGCGCTTCGTGCCTGCGCTCTTCCGGGTCGCCATGGTCAGGGCAGCCAGTCGGTGTGGACGAAGCCCTCATCGGGTGCGTCGCTGCGCTGGTAGGTGTGCGAGCCGAACGCGTCGCGCTGGGCCTGGGTCAGGTTCTGCGGCAGCGAGGCGGTCCGGTAGCTGTCGAAGTAGGCCAGGCCGGCCGACATCGCCGGCACCGGGATGCCGTGCGCGGTGGCGAGGCCGATGACCCGACGCCATGCGGCCTGGCCGGCGTTGACCTGCTCGGCGATGCCGGGATCGAGCAGCAGGTTCGCCAGGGTCGGCGTCGCCCGGAACGCGTGCATGATCGTGTCGAGCAGGCGGGCGCGGATGATGCAGCCGCCCTTCCAGATCCGCGCCATCTCCTCGAGCGAGATGCCCCAGTTGTACTTGTCCGAGCCGGCGCGGATGAGCGCCATGCCCTGGGCGTACGCGCACAGCTTGGCGGCGTACAGCGCGTCGTGGACGTCCTTGGCCAGGGTCTCGACGTCGCCGGCCGGCGGCGGGTCGCTCGGCCCCTTCAAGATCGCGCTGGCAAGGACGCGGGCCGGCTTCACCGCCGACAGGTTGCGGGCGTCGATGGCCGCCGCGATCGACGGGATCGCGACCCCGAGATCGAGCGCGACCTGCGCCGTCCACTTGCCGGTGCCCTTCTGCCCGGCCTGATCGAGCACGTGATCGACCAGCCAGCCGCCGGTCCGGGGGTCGACGGTCGAGAAGACCTGGGCGGTGATCTCGATCAGGAACGACTCGAGCGCGCCCTGGTTCCAGCTCTTGAACGTGGCGGCCAGCGCCGGCGGCTCGAGCCCGCCGACCCGGCGCAGCACGTCGTAGGCCTCGGCGATGAACTGCATGTCGGCGTACTCGATGCCGTTGTGCACCATCTTGACGAAGTGGCCGGCGCCGTCAGCGCCGACGTGGGTGACGCACGGGCCCGACTCGGTGCGGGCCGCGATCGCCTCGAGCACCGGCTGGATCCGCAGGTAGGCGTCGGGCTTGCCGCCCGGCATCATTGACGGGCCGTGGCGGGCGCCATCCTCGCCGCCGGACACGCCGACGCCGAAGAAGTTGAGGCCGCGCGCGGTCAGGCGGTCCTCGCGCCGGCGGGTGTCCTCGAACCACGAGTTGCCGCCGTCGATGACGATGTCGCCGGGCTCGAGCAGCGGCTCGAGCGCGTCGAGCACGTAGTCGACCGGCTTGCCGGCGGTGATCATGATCAGGATCCGGCGCGGTCGCTCGAGCGACGCGACGAACTCCTGCAGGGTCGCGGTGCCGTGCAGGCGGCCGGGGGCGGCGGCCAGCACCTCGGCCATCATGTCGGCCTCGCGGTTCCAGATCGAGACGGTGTAGCCGTGGTCGGCGATGTTCCAGGCCAGGTTGCGGCCCATGACGCCGACGCCGAGCACGCCGACCTGGTAAGTGTTCTCTGTCACGGGGTCTCCTCGTCGCGCTTGTCGAGTTCGGGTTCGAGTTCGGGGGTTGGTGGTCTTGGCAGCGCGCTCGCCGCTGCGTCGTCGATGAACCAGTGGGGTGGACCGCCGGCGCTGGTCACGCGCGCGGCCGGCAGGACCGCCTTGCCGGCGACCAGCTCGGCGTGGACCTGGGCGAGTCGCCTGGCCTTGGCCTCGCCGCTGACGACGATGATGACGGCGCGGGCGGTCGCCATCGTCCGCCGCGTGATCGTGACGCGATCGCGCGGCGCGATCGGGCTGGTGGTCGCCGCGGCGCACGCGCCGGGGCCGAACGCCGCCTCGCCCGGAAACCATGACGCGACGTGACCGTCCTCGCCCATGCCGAGCACGATGACGTCGAGCGCAGGCGCGGCGGCGAGCACGCCGTGGTACCGGCGCGCAGCCTCGGCCGGGACCCGCTCGCCCTCGATGCGGAACACCTGGGCGTCGGGCACCGCGACGTGGTCGAGCAGCGACTCCCTGGCCATGCGGTAGTTACTGGCCGGATCGTCCGGCCGCACGCAGCGCTCGTCGCCGAAGTAGATCCGGACCGCCGCCCAGTCGATCGCCGGCGTGCGGTCGGCGCTCGCGAGGTGGGCGTGCATGGCCCGCGGCGAGTTACCGCCGGCGAGCGCGACCCCGGCCTGACCCCGGGCTTCGATCGCGCGGATCAGCTCCGCGGCCAGCCAGTCCGCCGCACCCGCGGCCAGCGCCGCGGCATCGGCGAAGCGATGGATCGCCGGCAGCGCCGGCGCCGGCGGCGTGGTCATCGCTTGCCGCCCCAGGTCTCCTGCCACAGCTCGGGGTCGGGCAGCGCCAGCCCGTCGGCCTCGGGCGGGCCCCAGGTCCCGGCCGGGTAGCCGTGGAGCTCGCCGCTGGCCTGCAGCACCGGCGTGTACAGCCGCCACGACTCCTCGACCTCGTCGGCGTGGACGAACAGGGTCTGGTCCCCCTCGAAGACGTCGAGCAGCAGGGTCTCGTAGGCCTCGGGCATCGGCGGGAAGCGGTCGTCGTAGCGGAAGCCGAGCGGGATGCGCTCGGTGCGGAACGGCGAGCCCGGCACCTTGACGTCGAAGTGGAGCGAGAACCCAGCGTCGGGCTGGAGCGTGATGATGAGCGTGTCGGCGGTCTCGTGCTTGGCGCCGAACGAGTCGAACAGCGCGGCCGGCGTCGACCGCAGCCGGACCGCGATCTGGCTCAACGACTTGCCCAGGCGCTTGCCGGTGCGCAGGTAGAACGGCACGCCCGACCAGCGCCAGTTGTCGACGAACAGCGGCACCGCGACGAAGGTCTCGGTGGTCGAGGTCGGCGGGATCCCGGCCTCGTCGAAGTAGCCCGGGACCTCGGCGCCGCCGATGGTGCCGGCGGTGTAGCGACCGCGCACCACCCGGCTGGGATCGATCGGCCGGGTCGAGCGCAGGACCTTGATCTTCTCGTAGCGGATCGCGTCGGCCTGGTAGCGCGACGGGATCTCCATCGCGACCAGGGTGAAGAGCTGGGTGAGGTGGTTCTGGACCATGTCGCGCAGCGCGCCGAACTTGTCGTAGTAGCCGGCGCGGCTGCCGACCCCGAGATCCTCGGCGACGGTGATCTGCACCGCCTCGACCCGATCGCGGTTCCACACCGACTCGAAGATGGTGTTGGCGAACCGCAGCACCATCAGGTTCTGGACCGTCTCCTTCCCGAGGTAGTGATCGATCCGGTAGATCTGGCTCTCGTCGAACTGGCGGTGGACTTGGCGGTTGAGCTCGACCGCCGACTCGAGGTCGCTGCCGAACGGCTTCTCGACGATGACCCGGGTCCAGCCCGGGCTGCGAGCCAGCCCCGCGCCGCCGAGGCCCTCGAGCGTCGCTACGAACACCGACGGCGGCAGCGCGAGGTAGAAGGCGCGGTTGCCGGGCAGACCGTGGGCCTTCTCGAGCGTGGCGAGCAGGTCGGCCAGGGCTGCGAAGTCGGCCGGCCCGCCGGCGCCGATGCAGTGGTAGTGGAGGTGATCGCCGGTGACCCGGGCGATGTCGGCCTCGGCCACCCCGGCCGCGGTGAGGGCGGTGCGGGCCAGCGCGCGGTAGCCGTCGTCGTCGAGGGTCTCGATGGCGACCGCGAGGACATGGGTGGCGGGATCGAGCTGGCCGCCGCCCGCGAGCCGCGCCAGCGCGGGCAGGAGCTTGCGGCGCGCCAGGTCGCCCGTGCCACCGAAGATCACGCACAGGCAGGGATCCGGGAGCTTGGTCATCGCGGCCGGAGCGTACGCCCGTCCGGATCGCGTGGGGCGGACGACGGCGCGGAATGCCGGGTCGAGTCGCGACCTCTACGGCCATGACCGCCACGACCGCCGCGGCCACTCCCGTCCGCCCCGACGCCCACGCTCCACCGCTCACCGCGGCCGAGGTCGGGGCCCTGCTCGGCCACGCCGGCTTGACGCTGATCGATTTCACCGCCGCGTGGTGCGCGCCGTGCAAGCAGCTCGCGCCGATCCTCGCCGACCTCGAGCGAGCCTACGCCGGGCGCGCGCGGATCGTCGCCGTCGATGTCCACGACGAGCCGGCGCTGGCCCAGGCCTTCCGGGTGAGGTCGATGCCGACGATGGTGCTGGTCAAGGGCGGCCGCGAGGTCAGTCGCATGGTCGGGCTGCGACCGCGCAAGGTGGTCGCGGGCGCGCTCGAGCGGGCCCTGCGCGGGCGGCCTCGGGCGCCCGAGACCTCCTCGAGCACCTACCGGCAGAGGTCGCCAGCGCCACCAACATTGCGCCGGCTCGCGGCGGGGCGTCGCGCGCGCTCTAGAACCGCCAGCGGACCCCGGCGACCGGGCCAGTGCCGATCGGGAGCTTCCACACCCGGACCGGAGGATCGATCCTCAGGTTGGGGCGTGGTCGGGTGACCTCGCACACCAGCTCGCCATCGGGCGCGGACCGGTGACACTCGATCGCCAGTCCGACCGCGAGCCGGGTCTGGAGCTCGGGCGGACGATGGTCGGTCACTTTCAGGCCGCGGGGCGCGCCACCGACCAGCCCGGCGCGGCGTAGCGCCAGGTCGTGGCGGATGACCGCGAAGCCCCGGCGCACCAGCCGGTCGATCGACCGGGTGCCGGCGGTCACGGCGTGCGCCGCGGCGCGCGGCCCGGCGAGGCTCGCGGGTCCGGCCGCGGCCGACCCGGTCATCGCCAGGAAGGACGCCACCAGCCAGGCGAGCGACGCCGTGAGCCGCGCCGGCGGCTTCGCGAAGGTCATGCGGGGCACAAGTGCAGCGCACGTGCCACCCGTGCTCGACAATGATCTCGCGGGTCGAGGACGTCGGCCGGCGCGTGGTGGCCGTGCGGCGCGGCCCAGGGAGCGCTCGCGCGCACTCCGCGGTGAGCGTGCCCGACCTACAGCGGCTGGGCGGTGAAGCCGGCCTTGTGAATCGCGTCGATGTCGACCAGCGACGACGCACCGCTGGCGAAGTTGCCGGCCTTCTGCTCCTGGGCCACGCGCGCGGTCGCGACCTTGACCGCCTCCTCGAACGTGAAGTTGCCGACCATCGTGGTCTCGACGAACAGCGGCTCGCCGTGGGTGCCGTCCTTGTCGACCGTGTGCCAGCCGACGAAGGCGTGGCCGGGCACGAACACCACGATCGGCTTGAGCCCGATCGCCTCCATGAGCGTCGCGAACGCGAGGGTGCCCTCGAGGCACTGGGCGTTGGTCGAGGTCAGGACCTCGGCCGGCAGCCGGGTCCGCTGGACCACGGCCTGGGTGCTGGTGACCTCGGGATCCATCACGTAGCTCATGCCGCGGGCCTTGAGCTCGTCGAACAGCGCCTTGACCTGGGGCACGGTGGCGTCCTGCTCGCCGACGAAGTTGCGGCCGGCCACCCGCTCCTTGGCCTTGGTCAGGAACGCCTCGACCGTCGGGTCGTTCGAGGTGATCCAGGCGCCGACGTAGCCCAGGGTCGGCAGCGCGATGTCGGCGCCGACCTTGCGCGACAGCGGCAGGTAGTCGCGCGGCAGGACCTGGAACGGCACGGTCTCGTCGAGGATGATCTTGTCGCCGGCCTTGGCGTTCTCGACGCCGGGCAAGGGGTGCCGACGTTGCTGGCCTGTCTCGACGACGCGCGGGCCCGCTTCGCGATCTACGGCCTGCGCCGGGCGCTGTTCGAACTGGCCCCGGGCCGCGCGGTCGCGCTCCTGGCCGGCGCGCCGATGCGCAAGGTCACCGTCGCCAAGGAGGTGGTGCGGCTGCTCGGCGAGCTGCGGACGCCGGCGGCGGTCGCGCGCCTCGACGAGCTGTCGGCCGGAACCCTGCATCGCGACGTCCGCATCGCGCTCCTGCGCGCGCTGTGGGATCACCTCGATCGGCCCGAGACCTGGGCGATCTTCGACCGGGCCGTGGTCGATCCCGACTGGATCACCGCCTCGCGCCTGGCCGACGTCCCGGCCGATCGGCTCACCGCCGACACCGATCGTCGGCTGGCCGCGCTGCTGGCCCGGATCATCGCGCGGCCGGAGCCCGAGGCCCGCATCGACCTGCTGCGCCGGGCCGGCGAGATCGCGGTGGTCGATCGCGACCGTCGGTTCCTGGCCGCGTGTCGGGCCCGGCTGGCGTCGGCGCTCGACGACGAGGTGAGCGCGGCGATGGGCGCCGTGATGGCGCGCTCGACCGAGGCCGACGTCGCCGACCTCGGCGCCGAGCTCGCGCGGCTGCGGGTCGATCCGCGGGCGCTGCACGTCGCCGGCGCGGCGCTGGTCCGGCACGAGGTCCGCGCCCGGGCGAGCTGGAAGGCCTGCGCCCGCGCGCTGGCCAAGGTCGCGGCCGGCGATCCGCGCTGGTCGGCGCTGGCGGTGACCGCGACCGGCGCCCTGGCCGAGCCCGCCCCGCTGGCCGCGATGCTCGAGGGGCTCGGCGCCCGCGGCGCGCTCGATCACGACGCGCTGGCCGCGGCCGGTCCCGCGGTGGCGTCCATCCGCGACGAGGATCGTGCCGCGCTGCTGGCGGCCCTGGCGGCCAGCGCTCACGCCGAGGTTCGCCGGGTCGCGGTCCTGGCGCTGATCGCCGATGCCGACGCTGGCGGTGGCTGGACCCCGGCGCGGCTGGCCACGCTGGCCGCGCTGCGCGCCGATCCGGCCCCGACGGTCGCCGGCGCCGCCGCCCGGGTCTGGCCGCCGCGCGAGGACGACCCCGGCTTCCCCTGACCGTACGCGCCGTCGACGGGTGCTGGTCAGTGACTGTGAGTCTTTCAGATTCCCAGCCTCTGATTGATCGGCTCGCCGACGAGGAACGTCGGCCGCGCCTTTACGGAAACGAGTTTGCTTCGCAAACTCTCAGTCGGCGCGGTCGAGGCCGAGGTCGGCGATCCAGTCGTGCGGCTCGAGCGGCTCGTCGGCGCTGGCGGCGACGGGCGGCAGCGGCGCGTGGGCCAGCTCGGCGGCGATGTCGGCCAGGAACTCGGCGCGGGCGTCGGCGATCAGCGCCTGATCGAGCGCCAGCCGGGTCGAGGCGCGGCGGGCCTGGGCGACCCGCAGCTCGCGGACCAGGTCCGAGACGTCGCGCGCGGTCACCTTCCACTCGTGCTCGAACAGGTAGTGGGCGAGGGCCTCGCCGAGGTCGGCGGCGCTGGCGAACCGCTGGGCCGGGTCGCGGGTCAACGCCGCGCGGACGATGGCGTCGAGCTCGGCGTCGACCTTGGGGTTGAGCGCGGTGAGCGACGGCACCCGGGCCTCGCGCACCAGCTCGACCGTGGCGTACGCGGTGTCGGCGTTGAACAGCCGGCGCCCGGCCAGCAGCTCCCACAGCACGATGCCGATCGCGAAGACGTCGGCGCGGGCGTCGACCTCGAGGCCCCACGCCGCCTCGGGCGCCAGGTAGCTGAACTTGCCCTTGACCACGCCCTGGTCGGTCTGCTCGACTTGGCTGTTGGCCTTGGCCAGGCCGAAGTCGACGATCTTCACCTCGCCGTTCTTCGACAGCATGATGTTGGGCGGCGAGACGTCGCGGTGGACGATGTGGAGCGGCTGGCCGCTGTCGGGCTGCTCGAGCGTGTGGGCGTAGTGCAGGCCGCGGCAGCACTCGACGATGATGTACAGCGCCAGCCGGGGCTCGAGGAGCCGGCCCTGCTGGGCCAGGCGCTCGACCGCGACCTTGAGGTCGCAGCCGTCGACGAACTCCATGACCAGCAGGTAGGCGCCGTCCTCGGCGCGGTGGATGTCGAAGACCTGGACCACGTTGGCATGCTGGAGGAACAGCGACAGCCGGGCCTCGTCGAGGAACATGGCGACGAACTGGCGGTTGGTGGCCAGGTTGGGCAGCACCCGCTTGATCGCGACGGTCTTGCGGAAGCCCTCGAGGGTCTCGGCGATGCCGCGGAAGACCTCGGCCTGGCCGCCACCGCCGAGGCGCTCGAACGTCTGGTACCGCGCGCGCATGCGCCGTGATCGTAGCACGCACGCGGGCGCGGCCCGGGGCACCGAACGTGGTTGCGCGGCGCGTGCGACCGTCCGTATCATCGATGTGCGATGTGCGATGGCGATGGGGCGGTCCGCGGTCGCGGACCACACCGGCGACGAACTCGAGGGGAGGGCCCACCATGAAGCCCGAGCAGTTCCAGCTGAAGGTCATCACGCGCGACGGCATTCCGCAGGCGCTCGCCAAGGCCGAGCACTACCGCCTGCTCAACGACCCCGAGCAGGCCGAGAGCATCTGTCGCGACGTCCTCGCGGTCGATCCCGCGCACCAGGCCACGCTGCGCACGCTGGTCCTGGCCCTGACGGACCAGTTCGTCGCCGGCCACGCCCACGCCGGCGCCCAGGTCGCCCGCTCGTTCGTCGATCAGCTCGCCGAGGAGTATGACCGCGCCTACTACACCGGCCTGGTGTACGAGCGCGAGGCTCGCGCGTTCCTGACCCGGGCCGGCGTGGTGCGGTCGGCCGCGTACGACGCCTTCCGTCAGGCCATGGACTGGTACGAGCAGGCCGAGCACCTGCGTCCGCCCGGCAGCGTCGACGCGCTGCTGCGATGGAACTCGTGCGTGCGGACGCTGGGGGCCGAGCGGCTCGAGCCCGCCGGCGACGACGACGCGCCGCCGCAGGAGTAGCGGACCCGCGCGATCACAGCCTGTGAGTCAGGGCAGGCCGAAGTCGACCTTGACGTTGGCGCCGTCGATCGCGACCGCCACGCTGGCGCCGGCGGCCGTGATGGTCCCGCGCAGGCCGTCGGCGACCGGCCGCGCGTAGCCGCCGCCCGGTCCGGTGCGGGTGGTGACCCCGGCCGCGGCCAGCTCGACCGTGACGTCGGCCCGGCCTTCGCCGAGATCGTAGGCGCGCCCCATCGTACGCCCGGGAGCTTTGGTGGACGCCCGCGGTCAGCCCTTGACCGCGCCGGCGGTGAGGCCGCCGACCAGGTACTTCTGCAGGACGTAGAAGACGATCATCACGGGCACGCTGGTGACCAGCGCGCCGGCGGCGAACTTGCCCCAGTCGGCCGAGAACTGGCCGACGCTCGACTGGATCAGCACCGGCAGCGTGTACTTGCTCTCGTCGGTGAGGAAGGTCGAGGCCATGATGAACTCGTTCCACGCGGTCATGAACGAGAACAGCGCGGTGACCGCGATGCCGGGCCGGGCCAGCGGCAGCACGATCGACCAGAAGATCTTGACCGGGCCGGCGCCGTCGACCCGCGCGGCCTCGAGCAATTCGCGCGGCAGGCTGTCGAAGTAGCCCTTGAGCGTCCACACGCAGAACGGGATCGCGGTCGTCGAGTAGACCAGGACCAGCCCGGTCAGCGAGTTGAGCAGGCCGAGACGGTGGAGCAGCACGTACAGCGGGATCAGCAGCAGCGACGCCGGGAACATCTGGACGACGAGGAACATGGTCAGGGTCGCGCGCCGGCCGGGGAACCGGAAGCGCGACAGCGAGTAGGCGGCGGTGCAAGCCAGGGCGATGCCGACCACGGTGGTGGCGAGCGCGACGGCGATCGACGCCAGCGCATGGTGGACGAAGGTCAACTCGTCGTCGGCGCCACGGGCCAGCAGCAGATCGCGCAGGTGGTCAGTGGTGAAGGCCTTGGGCCACGGCGACGGCGACAGCGCGAACGCCCGGCCGGGCTCGAACGCCTTCTTGATCACCAGCAGCACCGGGTACAGCACCACCGCGGTCGCGACCGCGAGCCCGGCGTAGATCGCGATCATCGCGATCACCGGTGGACGGCGGACGCTCGCGTTGGTGTCGTCCTTGCTCATGCGTCTGCCTCCTTGCGCGTGACCCGGCTGCCGAGCAGGGTCCAGGCCAGCAGGATGAGGAAGATGATCGCGCCCATCGCGGCGGCCATGCCGTAGCGCTCGCCGCGCTCGAACGCCCAGCGATAGGCGTCCGTGACCAGGATGTCGGTCGCGCCGCCCGGCCGGCCGCCCGACACCAGGAAGATCACGTTGAACATGTTGAAGGTCCAGATCGCGCCGAGCACGACCGCGGGGCCGAGCGCCGGCCGCAGGTGGGGCAGGGTGATCTGGGTGAAGCGCTGCCAAGGTGACGCGCCGTCGACCTCGGCGGCCTCGTAGAGGTCACGCGGGACGGACTCGAGCGCGCCCAGCGCCACGACCATCATGAACGGGAAGCCGAGCCAGGTGTTGGTGGCGACGTTGGCCGAGAACGCGGCAGCCCACGAGCCGAACCACGACACGCCGTCGAGGTGGACCGCGCGCAGGAGCGAGTTGATCGCGCCGTACTCGCCCGAGAACATGCCCTTCCAGATCAGCGCGGTGATGTAGTTCGGGATCGCCCACGGGATGATCAGCAGCACCCGGAACAGGCCCTTGCCGCGCAGCCACGGCTGGCGCAGCGCGAGCGCGAGCGCGGTGCCGACGGTGACGTGGAGGACGACGTTGGCGAAGGTCCAGGCCAGGGTCACGACCAGGATGAACCAGAAGTTCAGCGGATCGTCGAGGCCGTGGCCGTTACCGCTCAGGATGCGGGTGAAGTTGCCGAGGCCGACGAAGCTCCAGGTGCCGTGGTGGTGATCGTAGAAGCCGAGGATCAGGCCGACCACGAAGGGCACCACGACCAGGACGATCATCGCGATCGCCACCGGCGCGAGGAAGCCGAGCGCGACCCGGTGGGCGGCGAGGCCGTCGGCGAGGCGCTGGCTGGCGGCGAGCCCGTGGGCCACGGCGATCGCGCCGGCGAGCACGAGCAAGGCGACGGTGACGGCCGGGCCGCCCCAGCTCCAGGCCGGCACCGCGGCCAGCGCGAGGCCGAGGCCGAGGCCGATCGCAGGACGACCGAGCCGCGCGCCGCCGACGATCAGCGCGACCGCGGCCAGCGCCCCCGCGATCAGGGCCAGCCACGGTAGCGGCGGCGGCGGCGGCGGTGGGCCGGTGACCGCGACCACGACGTCGGCGCCGTCGATCCGCGAGGCCACGGCCCGGACGCTGCCGTCGGCCAAGAGCGCGACCGCGGCGCCCTCGCGCAGGGCGCGGGTCGCGGCGTCGTACAGCAGCTTGTCGACGGCGGGCGCGCTCGGTCCGCCGAGCGGACGCACGGCGCCGGCCTGCTGCACCTGGCGCAACCGGAGGAACGGGAAGTCGGGATCGGCGACCGCGGGCAGCACCCGCCCGGCGATCGCGACGCCCGCTGGTGACCGTCCGGCCTGGACCTCGGCGACCGCGGCCTCGGCGGCGGCGAGTTGATGGGCGCGGACCTGCTGGTTGCGGTGGCCGACCAGCGCGACCAGCAGGATGATCAGCGCCAGCACGCCGCCGACCGCTGCATCACGGCGGATGGCGCGGCCCGACGGCGGCGGGCTCACGGCTGCTCCGCGTAGGTCGTGATCTCGCCGGCAGCGCGGCTCAGCGCGGCCTCGGGCGAGGCGTCCCCGGCCACCACCGCGGCCAGCGCGTTCTTGTACGGCGTCCACACCGCGCGCATGGTCGGCGACGCCGGCATCGGCACCGTGTGCTCGAGCTGGCGGCGGAAGGCGTCGGCCACCGGATCGTCGCCGAGCGCGGCGTAGGCCCCGAGGTTGGGCACCACCTGGTGGGCGGCGCGGGCCCGCACGATCGCCGAGGCGTCGCCGGCCAGGGCCAGCATCACCGCGATCGCCGCGTCCTTGTCGCCGGCCCGCGCGCTCATCATCACGCCCTCGGCGCCGAGGTACGGCGCCGCCGGCCGGCCGGTCGCCGACATCACCGGCAGGGTCGTGACCTTCCACGGCACGCCCGGCGCGATGTCGCCCTGGAACCACGGCCCCGACATCGCCATCGCCGCCTTGCCCTCGTTGAACAGGGTCGCGACCATCGCCGCGTCGGCGTCCTTGGTCACCACCTCGCGCCGGACCAGGTCGCGCACGAACGTGGCCGCCGCGATCGACTCCGGGCTGACGATGGTGGGGTGGTCGTCGGCGTCGAGCGCGGCGCCGCCGAGGCCGTGCAGCCACGGCGCGTGGCCATAGAGATCGGCGACCGGGTAGGCCAGCGGGAAGATGCCGCGTGCGCGCAGGGCCGGCGTCATCGCCAGGAGCTGGTCCGTCGTGGTCGGCGGGTCGGGCACCAGATCGGTGCGGACGTAGAGCGCGAGCGACTTCACCGCCAGCGGCAGGCCCCACAGGTCACCGTGGTAGGCCATCGCCGCCAGCGCGTCCTTCGAGTAGCGCGCGGCGGTCGCGTGATCGATCCAGAAGTCGATCGGCTCGAGCAACCCGCCGGCGACCCAGTCGCCGAGGCGATCGTGGGCGTAGATGAAGAGGTCGGGGCCGTTGCCGTTGGGGATCGCGCTGGTGATCTTGTCGGCGAACGCGTCGTACGGCACCGCGACGAGGCGCAGCCGGCGCTCGGGGTGGTCGTGGTTCCAGGTCCGGGCGACGTCCTCGAGCGCGGCCAGCTCGGCGCCGTCGTAGGCGTGCCACAGGGTCACCGCCGCCGGGGTGCGATCGCAGCCCCCGGCCCCGGCCAGCGCCGCGAGCGCAAGGGCCGCCAGCGCCGCCAGCCCGCGGCCGATCACAGCCGGCGCTCCGTCGCGCCGTCGAACCAGTGCAAGTTGGCCGGCGCCAGGTAGAGCGTGATCGGGTCGCCGACCGGGTGCGGCTCGCGGGCGTCGGCGCGCACGGTCAGGCCGCCGGCGTCGGTGGTGACGTGCAGGATCGCCTCGGCGCCCAGCACCTCGCGCAGCTCGACCGTGCCGGCGATCGCGACCCGATCGTCGCCGGCGGTGAGCGCAACGTCCTCGGGCCGGGCGCCGACGATAAGCCGCGCGCCCGCCGCTGCCGCGACCGCCGCCGGCAACGGCAGGCTCAGACCCGGCCCGCGGGCGTGGTCGCCGTCGCGGTCGAGCTCGACGAAGTTCATGGTCGGCGTGCCGAAGAAGCCGGCGACGAAGCGATTGGCCGGCGCCCGGTAGATCTCGAGCGGGCTGGCGACCTGCTGCAGCGTGCCGTCCTTGAGCACGACGATCTGGTCGGCGAGGGTCATGGCCTCGACCTGATCGTGGGTGACGTACAGCGACGTCGCGCCGGCGGCTCGGTGGATGCGGGCGATCTCGCGCCGCATCTCGCCGCGCAGCTTGGCGTCGAGGTTGGACAGCGGCTCGTCGAACAGGAAGACCTTGGGCTGGCGCACCACCGCGCGGCCGATCGCGACCCGCTGGCGCTGTCCACCCGACAGCGCCTTCGGCCGGCGCTCGAGGAACGCCTCGATGTCGAGGCTCTTCGCCACCGCCAGCACGCGCGTGCGGAGCTCGGCCTCGGGCATCTTGCGGATGCGCAACGCGAACGCGAGGTTGTCGAACACCGTCATGTGCGGGTAGAGCGCGTAGCTCTGGAACACCATCGCGATGTCGCGCTCGGCCGGCGGCAGCCGCGTGACATCGCGGTCGTCGATCCAGACCTTGCCGTCGCTGGGCTCCTCGAGGCCGGCGACCATGCGCAGGGTCGTCGACTTGCCGCAGCCCGACGGGCCGACCAGCACCACCAGGTGGCCGCTGGTGAACGTGAGGTCGAGCCGATCGACCGCGGGTCGCCCCGCCTTGGGCCCGTCGTACACCTTGCGCAGGCCGTCGAGCCGTACCTCGCTCATCGACGATCGTGGTACCGCCCCGCGCCGGGCAGCGTCCACCCGATGCGACAGCGATGTCGTGGCGCCGGTGTCGCGCCGGCATCGCGCCGGTCATGGACAGCCGGGGTCCGGCCGCCCCCGGGCCTCGGATTTCTGGGGCCGGCCGCGGGTCCCTCGGATCCGGGTATCCGCGATTCCCGGTAGTTGATACGCTCGTGGCGGTCGCACGCCGTCGGCACATCGGTTGCTTGGAGGAGTCCCATGACCTCGATCGCCCGCCTGATTCCCCTCCTCCTCGCCGCCTTCCCGGCCGCCGCGCTCGCCGAGTCTCCGGCCGGCGACGCGATCCCGGTCGTCGCCGTCCCCGCCTACGCGCCGGGCTATGCGATCGCGGCGCCCGGCCTGGCCGCCCCCGGCATGGCGCCGGCCCCCTTGGCCCGCGCCTTCGACCAGGCACCGGTCGCGGACAGCGAGCCGGTCGGCCTCGATCGCCGGCTGCGCGACGACCGCGTCCCCGAGCGTGGCTACCTGACGCCGACCGCGCTGGTCGCGCCCCGCGGCACCACCACCGTCACCATCCAGGCCCCGATCGCGCCCGGCGCCAGCGTGCGCATCGATCGGTCGTTCAGCGACCGCCTGTCGCTCGGGGTCGGCATGGTCGGCATCGCCAGCGACCAGGACCTGATCGGTATCCCCAGCCTCCACGGCAAGTACCAGCTCTGGCGCAGCCGGCGCGCCGCCCTGGCCGCGACCGTGTCGATGTACAACGTCCCCGCCGACAACGCGACCAGCGACCTCGGCAGCGGCGGGACCGGGGTCACCCTGTTCATGCCCGGGGCGTCGGCCTCGATGTGCACCGCCGACGACTGCCGGACCCTGGTGACCGTCGACGTCGAGGCCCTGGCCGGCGTCAGCGACACGGTCCTGCCGATCGTCGGCGGGGTCTCGATCGCGACCGGCTTCAAGCGCCAGCTCATCGCCGAGGTCCACACCACCACCGCTGATGGCGACCGGCTGTGGCTCGGCTTCGTCGGCGGGCGCTTCCTCGGCACGAGGCTCGCGTTCGACGCCGGCTTCGGTTTCGCCGGCGTGTCCTCGACGACGACGAAGGCCACCGACTGCATCGACGTCTGCCCGATCAGCGACAGCGGCAGCAGCAGCGACATCGTGCCGTACCCGTTCATCGCGCTGTCGTCGCGGCTCTAGCTCTCGGTGGTCGGGCCACGCGCTGTGCGGCCCGCCGGCGCCGTGATCGCCGCTGCTTGCGCCCCCCGCGACCGTGCGGTACCAAGCCCCGCTGATGCCGCGTCGAGCCAAGCCTGCCCCGCGCGCCCTGTGGCCGCGCCGTAGGCGACGACCGGCCGCGCTGCCGGGCAGCACGCTCGATCTGCTGGCCGGCTCGCAATCGGCGCCGGCTGGCGACAACCCGCGGGTGTCGGGCTCGGGCGATCAGGCGTTCCGCCGGATCGTCGAGCGGGTCGGCCTTGCCCGGCGCTCGGTCGAGATCCGCGCGTTCCTGTGGCGCGACGACGAGGCCGGCAACCAGCTCGGCGAGGCGGTGCTGGCCGCGGCCGAGCGCGGGGTCCAGGTCCGCATCAGCAAGGACCGGATCGCCGCCGCCTACGAGTACGCCGGCGGCAACAAGCAGAGCTTCTTCCACAAGCACGTCGATCCGATCCGCGGGGTCCAGGCCTGGTTCCTCGGCGCGGTGTTCAAGGTCAAGGGCTCGTTCAAGCAGAAGCCCAACCAGCTGGCGCAGGCCGTCCTCGCCCATCCCAACATCGCGGTCGAGTACCAGCGCAAGCGGTTCGATCACTCGAAGGTCTACATCGTCGACGACGAGTGGATGTGCCTGGGCTCGATGGGCGTCGGCGACAACCACACCAACGACTGGTTCGATCTGATGGTCGAGCTCGACGGCGCCAAGCACATCGAGCGGCTGCGCCAGCGGATGGCCGGCGACGACGAGTTCGATCCGTCGCGCGGCATCGACTTCCTGGTCCACAGCCGCTCGGCCCACCGGCCGCGGACCTGCCCGATGGCGACCCACCGGCTGGCCCTGATCGACAGCGCGCGGACGTCGGTGACCATCGAGATGGCCTACCTCGGCGACCGGCGCTACACCTACGCGATGGCGCGCGCGGTGGAGCGTGGGGTCGCGCTCACCCTGGTCACCGCCGAGCGCGCCGACGTCCTCGGCAACGTCAACCGCGCGGTGTGCGACGCCGTGCGCAAGCTGACCGGCGCGCCGCCCCACCTGCAGATCGTGCTGGTGCCGCGCATGGTCCACTCCAAGGCGGTGGTGATCGACCACCACGTCGTCGACGTCGGCTCGGCCAACTTCACGCCGCTGTCGCACGGGGTCTACGACGAGATCAACCTGTACGCCGACCACGCCGGCTTCGCGACCGCGCTCGAGGCCGAGATCGGGCGCCACGCCGCCGAGGGCACGCTGGTCGACGACAAGGTCGGCCACCGCCCGATCCGCTCGGGCATCGAGAAGATGTTCGTGGCCTACCAGGCGCGGAAGGGCGGCTAGCGAGCCTTGGCGAGCGATCTACAATGACTCGGATGTCCGGGGTCACGCGTGGAGGCACGGGGTCTGCCTTGCTCTGGCCGTGGGTG
>JAYVSF010000883.1:0-13127 GCA_043775605.1 Myxococcales bacterium | reverse complement strand
GAGGCTCCAAAAGGCCGCTGACGCGTGGCGTCAAGGCGGGCGGGACACGAACCAGAAGAGGTCGTCGGGAAATATCACGGAGGTCCGGGCTTTGGCTCGTTTGGCTCCCCCGACGTCGGATCCGACGACGACGACGACGATGACGACGATGACGACGATGACGATGATGATGGCGACGACGACGAGGACGAACCGGACGACCGCCGGCTCTGTCCCGACGGCGGCTGCGTCGGCCTGATCGGGGCCGGCGGACGCTGCAACGTGTGCGGCAAGCAGGGCGACCCGTGACCGGCGGCGAGCGCCGGCGCCGACGGGCCACCGTGGTGGGCGCCGGAGGGCTCGGCGGCCCCATCGCCCTCGGGCTCGCCGCCGACGGCGTCCACGTCACCGTCTGCGACCCCGACGTCGTCGACCTGTCCAACCTCCATCGCCAGATCGCGTTCGTCGGCGACGACGTCGGCCTGGCCAAGGCGCGCCGGCTGGTCGACGCGATCGTCGCCGACGGTGGCACCGGCACCGCCCACCACGGCCGGTTCGAGGCCGCGACCGCCGAGGAGCTCCTGCGCGACGCCGGGCTGGTCATCGACGGCTCCGACGACGCCGCCACCAAGTTCCTGGTCGCCGAGCTCGCGACCGCGGCCAAGGTGCCCTACGTGATCGCGTCGGCGCTCGGGCTGGGCGGCAACGTGTTCGTCGGCGCGCCCGGCGCGGCGTGCTACCGCTGCCTGTTCGAGGTCGCCCCCGACGACGCTCCGACCTGCGCCGACGCCGGCGTGCTGGGCCCGCTCGTCACGTGGATCGGCGGCACCGCGGCCGAGCACGGGCTGCGGCTGCTGGCCGGCGATGCCACCGACGCCGGCACGATCTGGATCGTCGACGGCGTGACCGCGCCGCCCCGCACCGTGCGGCTCACACCCCGTCCTGGTTGCGCCTGCGAGGCCCGCCGATGACCGAGCGTGTCCGCCCGACCCGGACCTTCTCCGATGCCCAGATGCGGCGCTACAGCCGGCAGATCCTGCTGCCGAGCGTCGGCGGCCGCGGCCAGACCGCGCTGCTCGCCGCCGAGATCGCGGTCGACGTCGACGGCGTCGGCGGCCGGATCGCCGCGCTGCTGCTGGCCGCCGCCGGGGTCGGCCGGCTGGTGCTCGACGGCGCGCTCGATCGCCGGCTGGCCGCCGCCGACATCCGCTTCCCGCTCACCGCCGACGATCGCGGCTACACCCTCGGCGAGGCGATGGCCTCGCTCCTGACCGCACGCAACCCCGACACCACGGTGGTCCTGGCCCGCATCCGGCCGCCGACCTGCCTGCGCATCGACGACGACGGCCCGAGCTTGCCGCTGGCCACCGCCTTCGCCCGCGCCGGCGCCGCGGCCAGCGCGCTGACCCACGCCCTCGCCACCCGCGCGCCGTGATCGCGGTCGTCGCGCCCGCGACCTGGACCGCGTTGATCGCGAGCTGCGAGGCGGCGTGGCCGCGCGAGGCCTGCGGCTGGCTGAGCGGGACCGGGGCCGTCGCCACCGAGCTGCGTCCGGCGCGGACCGGCGACCGCGACGGCTTCGCGTTCGCCGACGACGACCTGGCCGCGCGCGTGACCGCGTACCATCGCGGACCGGCACCGCGCGCGCTCTACCACTCGCACCCGCGCGGGTCGACGACCCTGTCGGCCGCCGACCTCGCCGCGCTGGCGCCGGGCGGCGTGGTGCTGCACCCGCTGCCGCACCTGGTGATCGCCGTGCGCAGCGGCCGCGCGACGGAGGCCACGCTGTATCGCTGGCAGGACGGCGCCCCGGTCGTGACCGCGTCCGTGACTCGCGGCGTCGATCAGGTCTGGCATCCGCGCGGGCTGGCCTCGTGACCGGCCCGCGCGACGCGGAACTCGGCCTGGTGCTCGCGACCGCCGACCCCGACGACGTCGCCACGCTCGCGGGCCTGGCCCAGGCCGCCCGCCGCCGTGGCCTGGCCGTGACCGTGTTCGCGATGCACGACGGCGTCGCCGCGCTGGCCGCCGCGCCGGCGGTGGTCGCCGCGCTCACCGACGACGGCTGCGAGCTGATCGGCTGCGCGACCAGCGCCGACGCCCGCGGCCTGGTGATGCCGGTGCTCGGCCTGACCCTCGGCAGCCAGGACGATCACGCCGCCCTCGCCCATCGCGCCCACCGCCTGGTGGCGTTCACGTGAGCGGCCCACGGACCGTCGGCGTGGTGATCGGGCCCGGGCCCGCCGCCGCGGTCGCGGAGGCCCTGCGTGCAGCGGTCGGCCTGACCCTGCGCGGCGACCGGGTCGAGGTCGCGATCGCGGCCGAGGCGCTCGACCTGGCCGGCACCGACGGTGCACGCGCCGCTGCGACCCTGGCGCTGTTCGGTCATCCGGTGCGGGTCGTCGGTCCGGCCGGCGACGACGACGCGCGCCCGGCCCTGGCCGCCGACATCGTCGAGCTGTGGGCCCACGCCCACGCGCTGGCACCGACGCTGACGCCCGGCCCCCGTCGGCGGCTGCACCTCGTGCGACCGGGCCACGTCCTCAGCACCGCCATCACCGATGACGACCGGGTGCTACACCTGCCCACGCCGGCCACGCCCGCCGCCACCGATCCCGATGTCCACGACCGCCTCCTCGCCGCCATCCTCGCCGCCGACGTCGCCCTGGTCTGGTGAGCGCGTCCTCGACCTGACCGGCGAGGTCTGCCCGTACACCTTCGTCCGCGCCCGGCTCGCGCTCGAGGCCCTGCCGCTCGGCGCCGTGCTGGTCGTCGAGGGCGACCATCCGCCCGCCCGCCACAACCTGCCTCGCAGCGCGCTGGCCTGGGGTCAGGAGGTCATCGCGATCGACGACCTCGACGGCCCGCGCTGGCGCATCGTGCTGCGCAAGCTCGTCGTCTAGCGCGTCGATCGGGAGATCAGGTCCCGTTCCAGCGTCGGACCGGGCCGACGTCGACGTGGACGAACTGGCTCTCGAGGTACAGCCCGACCCCGCCCTTCTTGCGGTCGAGCGCCCACTTGTCGAGCGTGAGGACGTCGACGCCGGGGATGCGGAAGTCGACCGCATAGCCGCGGGTGTGCTGGCTGTCCTTGGCCACCTCGTGGCCTTTCTTGCGCAGCATCAGGTTGTACTTGGGCGAGCGGTAGCCCGACACGATCTCGATCCGGCGAGCGTCGAAGTGGCGGGCCGCGTCGCGCAGGGTCGCGATCAGCTCGGGCCGCATGTCGGTCGCCTGGTTGGTGAAGTGACAGCGCAGGAAGCGATCGACCAGCGCCGGCGGCGGCAGCGGCGCCTTGTCGTCGCGATCGAGCACCAGGTACTCGTGGGTCCAGGTGTTGAACACGCTGACCACCGGCGTCGGTCGCTTGCCCGGGCGCGCCGGCGGCGTCACCGGCTTGCGCGCCACAGCCCCGGCCGCCTTGGCCGCCAGGTAGGCGTCCTTCTTCGACGGCGTGGTCCCGGTCGCGGCCGCGCTGGTGGCGCCGACCTGCACCGCCGCGCCGTTCGCCGCCGCGCCGGACGGGCCGACCTGGGCCAGGGCCGACGTCGACGCCAGTGCCACCAGCGCTCCGGCGAGGATCAGCGCGCCCGCGCGGCCGGCGACGCTCACGACGGCGACCTCCGGCCGAGCGGCACCAGCACCCGGTTGAGCGACCCCGAGCGAAAGCCCGCGAGATCGACGGCGACGTAGGTGAATCCCAGCCGCTCGCCGAGCGCGACCACCGCGACCCGAACGTCGGGGTCGACCATCCGCACGAGCAGGTCGGCGTCGACCTCGAGCCGGGCCACGGTCTCGTGGTAGCGGACCCGGACCTGGCCGAAGCCGAGCGCCCGCAGGCCGTCCTCGAACTCGTCGACCTGACGCAGGCGGGCGTGGGTGATGGGGGTGCCGTACGGGAAGCGCGACGACAGGCAGGCAAGTTGTGGCTTGTCCCAGGTCCGCAGGCCGAGCGCGCGCGACAGGGCGCGGATCTCGCGCTTGTGCAGGCCGACGTCGACCATCGGCATGATCGCGCCGTGATCGCGGGCCGCCGCCACCCCCGGTCGGTGTTCGCCGAGGTCGTCGAGGTTGGTGCCGAGCGCGACCGGGCCGCCGACCCGCCGCGCGATCGGCCCGGCCACCGCCATCAGCTCGGTCTTGCACAGCGCGCAGCGATCGATCGGGTTGGCGGCGTAGCCCGGCACCGTCAGCTCGTCGGCGGCGACCAGGTGGTGGCGATCGCCGAGGCCGAGCTCGGCGCCGAGCGCGCGGGCGTCCGACACCTCGGACCGGGCCATCGTCGGCGACACCGCGGTGACCGCGTGGGTGCGCGGCCCGAGCGCGTCGACCGCGACCCGCAGCAGGAACGCCGAATCGACGCCGCCGGAGAACGCCACCACCACCGCCGGCAGGTCAGCCAGGCGGTCGTACAACGCGGCCCGCTTGACGTCGAGATCGTCCACGATCGTGGTGTAACACGCAGATCGAGGACGGCCAACTGGCGAGCCTTGGCGAGCGATCAACAAGTCGCCGGCCATCTACAGCGCGGCCAGCAGCCGGTGGTTCAGGTGTGGAAGTCGTTCGCGCGGCCCCCTGCGCCACTGTACCTGCGATCGTCGGCAGGGCTATCCTGCCGCTTATGTCGATCTGGGCCTGGATCCTCGTCGTGATCGCAGGATCGCTGATCGCGATCGCGATCCACGACGTCGTGCAGAAGCCGAAGGCCATCCTGCGCAACTTTCCGATCGTCGGCCACCTCCGCTACCTGTTCGAGCTGGTCGGCCCCGAGCTGCGCCAGTACATCGTCACTGGCAACGACGAGGAGCGGCCGTTCTCGCGCGATCAGCGACGCTGGGTGTACGCCTCGGCGAAGAAGGAGAACAACTACTTCGGCTTCGGCACTGACAACGATCTCGAGCGGACACCGGGCTACGTGATCATCCGGCACGCGGCGTTTCCGGTGTCGGCGCCGCACCCCGGCCAGCCCGGCTACGATCCCGCGCAGCGGGTGCCGTGCGCCAAGATCCTCGGCGGCCACCGCGACCGCAAGCACGCGTTCCGGCCGACGTCGATCGTCAACACCTCGGCGATGAGCTACGGCGCGCTGTCGGGGCCCGCGGTCGAGGCTATCAACCGCGGCGTCGCGCTGGCCGGCGCGCTGCAGAACACCGGCGAGGGCGGCATCGCCGACTTCCACCGCAAGGGCGGCGAGCTGATCTGGCAGGTCGGCACCGGCTACTTCGGCTGTCGCAACCCCGACGGCAGCTTCTCGATGGAGCGCTTCCTCGAGACCGTCGCGTCGGCGCCGGTCCGGGCGATCGAGGTCAAGCTGTCGCAAGGCGCCAAGCCGGGCATGGGCGGCCTGTTGCCGGCGGCCAAGGTCACCGCCGAGATCGCCCGCATCCGCGGCGTGCCGATCGGCAAGGACGTGGTCAGCCCGGCCGGCCACGGCGCCTTCGGCGACGTCTCGAGCATGCTCGACTTCATCGAGCGGCTGGCCGACGCCACCGGCCTGCCGGTCGGGATCAAGAGCGCGGTCGGCGAGCTCGAGTTCTGGCGCGAGTTGGCGCGGCAGATGCGGACCAGCGGCCGCGGCCCCGACTTCATCACGATCGACGGCGGCGAGGGCGGCACCGGCGCCGCGCCGCTGGTGTTCACCGATCACGTCGCCCTGCCGTGGAAGCTCGGCTTCAGCGTGGTCTACCGGGCCCTGGCCGAGGAGGGCGTGCACGAGCACGTCGTGTTCATCGGCTCGGGCAAGCTCGGCTTCCCCGAGAACGGCCTGCTGGCCCTGGCCATGGGCTGCGACCTGCTCAACGTGGCGCGCGAGGCGATGCTGGCGATCGGCTGCATCCAGTCGCAGCGCTGCCACACCGACCACTGCCCGACCGGGGTCGCGACCCAGAACCGCTGGCTGATGCGCGGCCTCGATCCGACCCTGAAGTCGGCGCGGCTGGCGAACTACCTGACGACCCTGCGCAAGGAGCTGCTGACGCTCGGGCACGCGTGCGGCCAGCACCACCCGGCGCTGGTCCCGCTCGACGCCATCGACGTCATCGACGGGCTGGTCCGGCGCTCGGCGCGCGAGACCTTCGGCTACCACGAGGGCTGGGGCCTGCCGCCCGAGGCCGACCGGCTGGCGATCGCGGCGCTGATGGGCGAGCCCCGCGCCGCCTGACCGTCGACGGCGCCGCCGCGAGATGGCGGGCCCGCACGATCCGGGCTAGCGTCCGCCCGATGAGCGAGCGAGTCCTCGAGCGAGCGACCTCCGTACAGGCCGGGCCGGCGTTCCTCGCCGGGGCCGGCCGATCGACATGGGCGGCCGCGCCGACGGCAGGGCGCCCATGAGCGGACTGTTGCTGTGGCTCGACATGGAGATGACCGGCCTCGATCCCGAGCGCGAGCGGGTGCTCGAGATCGCGACCCTCGTGACCACCGCCCAGCTCGACCTCCTGGCGGTCGGGCCCGAGCTGGTCATCCACCAGCCCGACCAGCTGCTGGCCGCGATGGACGGCTGGAACACCAAGCACCACGGCGGGTCGGGGCTGACCGCGCGGTCGCGGGCGTCGACGGTGACCGAGGCCCAGGCCGACGCCGCGACCGTGGCGTTCGTCGACGCCCACTTCGGCGCCAAGGAGCGGCCGGTGCTGTGCGGCAACTCGATCCACCAGGATCGCCGCTTCATCCGGCGCTACCTGCCGGCGCTCGACACCCGCCTGCACTACCGCATGGTCGACGTGTCGACGCTGAAGGAGCTCGCCCGGCGCTGGTACCCCGAGGAGGTCGACGCGATGCCGGCCAAGCAGGACGCCCACCGCGCGCTCGGCGACATCCACGAGTCGGTGGCCGAGCTACGCTTCTATCGCGACCGGCTGTTCGTGCCGGTCCGGCCGCCGCGCGCCGAGTAGCGCGCTATTCCGATACGCCGCAGCGGATCGTGACGGCGCTGCCGCCGGCGGCCTTCAGCGGGCGCCGGACGTGGCGTGGGCCGTCGTCGGTGTCGAGCTCGATCCGGACCTCGCCGTCGGCGCCCAGGGCCGGCCCCTTGAGGTGCAGCGGCCCGGTCAGCCCGCCGTCGAACTGCCGATCGACCCAGGCCACCACGGTGTGCCCACGGCGCAGCTCGAGGTGGGCGGACCGGACCCCGGCCACCGCGCCGACATCGAGCTCGACATCGATGTCGCGGGCGCCGTGCTGCTCGCAGCGGCCGACCAGGGTGATGACCACCAGCGACACCGCCGCGGCGACCACCACGCGGGCCAGGACTCGGCGGACGAGCGGCGTCACCGGCGCACCCTAGCAGCCCGGACCGCATCGCCGCCACTCACCGACGGCAGAAGGCAGACCCCGCTCCTCCACGCGTGACCCCGCACGCCCAGCGTCGTCGTAGATCGCTCGCCGAGGCTCGCTGGCAGGGTCGCGTCCACAACGGGGGTCCCGGAAGTTCGCACCCGACCGCGAGCTCTAGTAACATCGACGGTGATGAAAGACACCCTGGTCATGATCATGGCGGGTGGCAAAGGCTCGCGGCTCGGCCCGCTGACGCTGCACCGGAGCAAGCCCGCGGTCCCGTTCGGCGGCCGCTACCGGATCATCGACTTCGTCCTGTCGAACTTCGTCAACGCCGGCTACCGCAAGATCTACATGCTGACGCAGTACATGGCGTCGAGCTTGATCAAGCACCTGTCGCGCAACTGGCGGCTGTCGGGCTTCGGCGAGTACATCGAGGTCGTCCCGGCGCAGATGCGGCTCGGTGAGTTCTGGTACCGGGGCACCGCCGACGCGGTCTACCAGAACCTCAACCTGGTGCGCGACGCCCGGCCGGCCTACGTCGCGGTGTTTGGCGGCGACCACATCTACTCGTTCGCGCCCGATCAGATGGACCGGTTCCACCGCGAGCAGGACGCCGACCTGACCGTGGCCGCGTTCGCGGTGCCGCGCGCGGAGGCCCACCAGTTCGGCTGCATCGACGTCGACGCCAGCGGGCGCATCGTCGGCTTCGTCGAGAAGCCGGCGAATCCGCCGGCGATGCCGGGCCGGCCCGACTGGTCGCTGGTGTCGATGGGCAACTACATCTTCCGCGGCGAGGTGCTGGTGCGGTCGCTGGTCGAGGACGCCGCCGACGCCACCAGCCGCCACGACTTCGGCCGCGACATCATCCCGCGGCTGCTGGCCCAGGGCGCGCGGGTGTTCGTCTACGACTTCGCGGCGTGCAAGGTCCCCGGCGACACCACCGGCCGGCCGTACTGGCGCGACGTCGGCACGATCACCAGCTACTTCGACGCCAACATGGAGCTGCGGGCCCGGGTGCCCGCGCTCGATCTCTACAACCGGCGCTGGCGGGTCCGCTCGGCGCAGCGCGACTACCCGCCGGCGCGCTTCGTCCGGGCCGGCGAGGGCCAGCCGCAGTGCGAGGTCGACGACAGCCTGGTGTGCGAGGGCTCGATCGTCGCCAGCGCCAAGCTGCGGGCGGCGATGCTGGGCTACGACTGCTTCATCCACGCCGGCGCGGTGATCGATCGCTCGGTGATTCTGTCGGGCTGCGACATCGGCGCCGGCGCCCGCTTGCGCCGTGTCATCCTCGACAAGAACTGCAAGATCGAGCCGGGGGTCGTGATCGGCGAGGACCCGGTCGCCGATCGCGAGCGGCTGCCGTTCGTTAACGAGGACGGCATCGCGGTGATGCCCAAGGGCACGGTGGTGCCGACCCACGGCCCGGCGATCCTGGCCAACGACGTCTTCGAGCTGCTGCAGAACGAGCCCGAGCTGCTGGCCGCGATGCAGCCGGGCACGTTCACGGTCGCGACCCACGGCCGCCACAGCTACGACTCGGCCGGCCCGCGCTTCCTGAAGTTCGCCAGCCCCGACGGCCCGCGCGAAGGCGGCCGGGGATGACCGGCGCCGCCGGCTCGTGAGCCTGTGCTCCTGATGGTCCCGGCGACGGGCGCGCCGCTCCGCGTGCTGCACGTGGCGTCGGAGGTGGCGCCGTGGGCCGCGACCGGCGGCCTCGCCGACGTCGTCGCCGCGTTGCCGCCGGCGGTGGCAACCGCCTGGCCCGGGCTGCGCTCGGCGACCGTGGTGCCGCTCTATCGCGAGGCCCGGGCCCGGCTGGCGGCCAGCGGGGTCGCGCTGCTCGACGGGCCGCGGACCACGGTCGCGCTCGGGGCCCACCGCATCCCGGTCGCGCTGCGGCGGGCCGCGATCGCCGACGGGCCGTGGTTCGTCGACTGTCCGTCGCTGTACGACCGCGACGGCCTGTACGGCGCCGGCGGTCACGATCACCGCGACAACCACCTGCGGTTCGCGGTGCTGGCCCGGGCCGCCCTCGATCTCGGGCCGGCGATCCTCGATGGACCGATCGACCTCATCCACGGCCACGACTGGCAGGCCGGGCTGGCGATCGCGCTGGCCCGCTGGGGCGGGCTGACGGCGGCGACGGTGTTCACGATCCACAACCTCGCCTTCCGCGGCGAGGTCGATCGCACCGTGATGGCCGAGCTCGGCCTGCCATGGTCGGCCTACGATCCGCAGCACCTCGAGGCGTGGGGCCGGCTGTCGCTGCTCAAGGCCGGGCTGGCCTACGCCGACGTCCTGACCACGGTCAGCCCGAGCTACGCCGCCGAGCTGCTCACGCCCGACGGCAGCTACGGCCTCGACGGCTTTCTCCGCCACGACTGCGCGCCGATCGTCGGCGTGGTCAACGGCATCGACAGCAGCGCATGGGATCCCATGCACGACCCGGCGCTGGCCGCGCCGTTCGGCGCCGACGCGCTCGCCGGCAAGGCGCGCTGCCGGGCCGCGCTCGCCGCCGAGCTCGGGCTGCCGCTGGTAGCCGACGTGCCGCTGGCGGTCGCGATCTCGCGACTGTCGCCGCAGAAGGGGCTCGACCTGTGCGCCGAGCTGGTGCCGGAGCTCGACGCGCTGCCGGTGGTGCTGGCGGTGCTCGGCGCCGGCGATCCCGAGCTCGAGGGCCGGCTGCGCGACCTGGCCGCGCGCTTCCCTGATCGGCTGGCGGTGCGGATCGGCTTCGATCCGGCGCTCGCCCGCCGGATGTACGCGGGGGCGGACCTGCTGCTGATGCCCAGCCGGTTCGAGCCGTGCGGGCTGGCCCAGCTGTACGCGATGCGTTACGGCGCGGTGCCGGTGGTGGCGGCGGTCGGCGGGCTGCGCGACACGGTGGTCGACCCGGGCGACGACGCGCTGGCCGCGGGTGCCGGGACCGGCTTCCGGTTCGAGGTGGTCGACGCCGCCGGGCTGCGCTGGGCCCTGGGCCGGGCCGCGGGTATGTTCGCCCACGACCCGGTCGGGTTCGCGGCGGTGCGGGCCGCGGGGATGGCCCGCGACTCGTCGTGGGCCCCCTCGGCCGCGGCCTACGCCAGCCTCTACCGGCAGGCCCTCGACCAGCGGTCGAGGAGGGCCACCCCGGGAGGGTGAACGTCGTTCCGGGGTGGACGGTGTCCGATTCTCGGACACTTCGTCCGGGCTGCGGACGGGGTCGAGAGGTCCGACCACCTGGCTGTCCGGTGGGCGGACGGCCGAGCCCGGCGGTTGTCCCGCGGTCGTCCGGTGGGCCGGACAGATCTGTCCGGTACTCCGGATCACCTGTTGACAAGTGCCGTGGCCGAGGCACTTATTCACAGCCCGTCCACAGGGCTAACCCACGATGAGTGCGGACGAACCGGCGGGTACAGTAGCCACCTGTGGAGAACCTGTTGGTGCGGTGTGCCGGCACCACCACGGCGCAGCGCATCATCGCCGGGTTAGGCGGGATCCGTCCCCATCCACGACGGGGCCGCGCCATCCTGTCACGCCCCATCCGGCGCCGGTCGCCCTTGATTCCGGTAACCCCACCCACGCCGGGTGCCAGGGCGGCCCCCAGGATGGATTACCGAGCCCGGATCGAGCCCGGATCGACCCGGAGCCGAGTCCGAGCCCGCCCGGCACGTCGCCGCCTGGGCTCCGAGCGCAGTTCGGGCCGGGGTTGAATGCCGAGATCCGACCGGCGGTCCGGTGGCGGCCCGAGCGATCAAATGACCCAGGGTTGATTCCTGCCAACCCTGGGAACGCCCCAGGCCCGCCTCCAGACCCGGTATCGTGCGCCCGATGTCTCCGGGCAGCGTCCCCGCCGGCTCGACCGGCCTGCCCGTACGCCTGCGCCGGGCGCTGGCCGACCGCGAGACCCGTGGCCGCTGGCTGGTCGGGCTGGCCCTGCTGTTGACCCTGGCCGCGGCCACCTACGCGTTCACCGTCGGTCGCGACCCCGCCGACCGCCCCACCGCCCGGCCCTACGCCGACGCGCCCTACTACTACGCCTACGCGCCCAGCCTGTTCCTCGACGGTGACCTCGACCTGCGCAATCAGTACGTCGTCACCGGCAACTGGTATCACCTCGCGCCGACCAAGCTCGGCCGGCCCGGCAACGTGTTCGGCGTCGGCCCGGCGCTCGTGACCTCGCCGGCTTTTCTCGTCGGCCACGCGCTGGCGGTGGCGACCGGCGAGCGCACCGACGGGTTCTCGACCATCGAGCAGTGGTTGACGATGTGGATGTCGGTGCTCGCGTCGGTCGCGGCCCTGATCTTCCCGGTCCGGATCGCGGCGCGCCGCTTCGACGCGCCGGGTGCCGGGCTGGTCGCCGCGCTGTGCGCGCTGGCCGCGGGCCCGGTCATCTACTACGCGGTCCGCCAGCCGGGCTACGCCCACCCGTTCGCGACCTTCTTCGTGGCCTGGCTGGTCGACGCCTGGGACGCCTCGTACCAGCGGCCCCGCACCGCCCGGACCTGGGCGGCGCTCGGGCTGATCCTCGGGCTCGCGGTCCTCGCCCGCCCGCAGCTCGCACCGTGGGCCGTCCTCGTGCTGGCCGCCGCCGTCGACGATCTGGCCCGGGCTCGCTGGCGGCCCACCGCGGCGATGGTCGGCCGCTGGGCGCTCGGCGCCGCGCTGGCCGCCTGCGCGATCCTGCCCCAGCTGCTGAGCTGGCGCGCGATCTATGGCGAGCTCTACGTGGTGCCGCAGGGCGCGGGCTTCATGCGCTGGGACGCGCCGGCGTGGAGCGAGGTCTTGTTCTCGTCGCGCAACGGCCTCCTGCCGTGGGCGCCGCTCTACGCCGCTGGCCTTCTCGGCGCGGCGCTCGGCGCGGTCCGTCGACCGCGGCTGTTCGTGCCGCTCCTGCTCGGGATCGCGGCCCAGACCTACGTCAACGGCGCGGCCTGGGACTGGTGGGGCGGCGGCGCGTTCGGCGGCCGCCGGTTCGACTCGATCTACGTGGTCATCGCGCTCGGCCTGACCGTGCTCCTGGCCCCGGCGTGCGCGGCGATCGAGCGGCTGCAGCTCCGGCCGTGGACCGCGGCGGTGCGCCGGCTGTCCCTGGCCGCGGTTGGCGGCGCGATCGTGGCCGCGACCCTCGCGCTCGCGATCGGCAACCTGTTCGTGGTCGGCCACTACTCGTCGCCGAGCGCGCGGATCGGCGGTGGCCAGGCCGCGGCCGAGGTCCTGCGCCACGACATCAAGGGCCGCCTCGGCCGGTTCGTCGGCCGCGCATCCTCGCTCGCCAACTGGCCCGCGCGCCGCTGGTTCGCCGAGCGCTACCGCCGCGACCTCGACGCCTACGATCAGGTCGTTGGCGTGCACCTGCTCGGAGAGACGTTCCCGGGTCTCAACTCGACCCGGCCGCGCACCGACGAGCACCTGCGCATCAACCAGCTGCCCGCCCAGCTCCGCCGTGGCTTCCGCGGCGGCGGCCCCGACGGCGCCGTGATCATCGCCAGCGGCCAGGCCCGCCTGTTCATCGGCCTCAACCGGCGCGGTGGCATCCGCGCCACCCTCACCCTCTGGCACCCCGACCGCGACGGCGAGCTCATCCTCCGCTGGAACGGCGACGAGCGCCTGCGCGTCCCCATCCCGCACGAGCCCACCGCCCTCGAGCTCCTCGCCCCCGACATCGCGCGCGGCGTCAACCTCCTCGAGATCGACGCCCCACCCGGCACCCTCGCCACCACCCTCGACCTCTACGCTCTATGACCAGGGGGACAGGCTCCTGGGGGCTAACCCCGCGCGACGATTTTTCGCGGTGGGCCTAGATTCCTCCGTCCAGCGGCGGAGTCATGGAGGGGGAGCGGGTCCCCACGGTGCAGGCGGCGACTTCGCCGAGCTTGCAGGCGCGGGCGGTG
>JAYVSF010000882.1:0-20151 GCA_043775605.1 Myxococcales bacterium | reverse complement strand
CACGTACAGGGGGTGGCCGTCGCCGAGGTACAGCTCCTTGAGGATCCCGGCCCGGCCGTCGAGCACCAGCAGGCCGGTCGCGCGCTCGCGGGCCAGCCGGTGGACGATCCGGGTCGGCGACGCCTGCCGCAGATCGCCAAGCTCGTGCGGCGCCGGCGTCACGCGCGACGTCTGCGTGCGCGGGGGCGGGGTCGGCTCCGGCGCGCCCGGCGCGGCGATGCCGGCGATGAACTCGGAGCGCGCGACGTTGCGTTCGGCGGCGGCGTGGGCGAGGTCGAGCCGGGTCTGCGGTCCGCTGAGCGTGCCCGGCGTGCCCGGCGTGCCCGGCGCGCTCGCCGGCTGGTCGGCGGCCAGCGCGGTCGGCGCGGCGCAGACCCGGGTCACGAACGCCGCCAGCTCGCGGGCGTCGGCGCCGCCGTGGGCCTTGAGCCACGCGGTCAAGGCGTCGCGCATCGCGCCGGCGGTCGGCCAGCGCTGATCGGCCTGCCGGCGCAGCGCACGCTCGGCGATCGTCCGCAGCTCGGCCGGGACGTCGTCGGCGTGGCGCTCGAGCCGGGTCAGGTCGGCCGACCGCACCATCAGCAGAACGTCGAGATCGCTGGCCGCGCTGAACAGCCGGCGGGCCATGATCAGCTCGATCAGCACCACCGCCAGCGACCACACGTCGCTGCGGCCGTCGAGCTCACCGCCCGCGACCTGCTCGGGCGACATGTAGCCGTACTTGCCCTTGAGGATGCCGGCCTCGGTGTGGTGGCTGCGCTCGGCGGCGCGGGCGATGCCGAAGTCGGTGAGCTTCACCTCGCCACGGCGCGACACCAGGATGTTGCCGGGCGAGATGTCGCGATGGACCAGCCCGAGCGGCCGCCCGTCGGCGCCGGTGACCTGGTGGGCGTAGTCGAGGGCGTCGAGGATGTCGCGGGCGATCAGCACGGCCAGCGCCGCCGGCAGCCGGAGCTGGGTGCGGGCGCACTCGCGCAGCAGGGCCAGCGCGTCGAGGCCATCGACGAACTGCATCGCGATGTACGGCGTGTCGGCGTCGGCGCCGAGCTCGAACACGGAGACGATGCTGGGATGATCGAGGCTGGCGGTGAGCCGGGCCTCGTCGATGAACATCTGGACGAACTGCGGATCGGTCGCGAGGTGGGGCAGGATCTTCTTGATCACCACCACCTTCTCGAAGCCGTGGTCGCCGGCGATGCGGGCCCGGAACAGCTCGGCCATGCCGCCGACCGCCAGGCGCTCGAGCACCTGGTACTTGCCGACCTGGGCGGGCGCCGCGGTCATGGTCGACCAGCCTAGTACCCGACCGGACGGGCCGCTAGCGGTATCGGTTCTTCCAGGCCCGGAGCGCCGCGAACACCGCCACCGGATCGTCGGTGGAGAGGCCTGGCTCGGCGGCCGCGGCCGAGGCGGCGACCGTCGGAACGTGCGCGCGCAGGAACGGGTTGGTGTCGCGCTCGAGGCCGATCGTCGACGGCGTCGTGGCCCGGCCCTCGGCGCGGCGGGCGGCGGCGGCGGTGGCGCGCGCCGCGACCGCGGGGTGGTCGGGCTCGACCGCGGCCGCGAACGTGAGGTTGGCGACCGTGTACTCGTGGCCGAAGTAGACCTCGGTGTCGGCGGGCTCGGCGGCGAGCCGGGCCAGCGACCCGGCCATCATCGCTGGCGTGCCCTCGAACAGCCGGCCGCAGCCGGCGGCGAACAGGGTGTCGCCGGTGAACAGCGCGCGGCCGGCGGCGGCGTGATCGTCGTCGTGGGTGGTCACCGCGAAGCTGATGGCGCCGAGGGTGTGGCCCGGGTTGTGGATGATCCGGGCCCGCAGCTCGCCGAGCGCGACGACGTCGCCGTCGTTGACCGCGTGGGTCACCGACGGGATCCGGCCCTGATCGCTGACGTGGGCCACGACCTCGAGGTCGGGGAAGCGCTCGACGAGCGCGGCCACGCCGCCGACGTGATCGGGGTGATGGTGGGTGGCCCAGATCGCGGTCAGCCGCGCGCCGCAGGTGGCGACCGCGGCCACGATCGGCGCGGCCTCGCCGGGATCGACCACGGCCGCGACCCCGCGCGCGTCGCAGATCACCAGGTAGGCGTAGTTGTCGCTCAGACACGGCACGGGCACGACGCGCATGCGCCCACCATACCCGAGGCCGACCAGCGTTCGGCTACAATGCCGTCCATGTCGACGATGCGCGCCGTGGTGCTGCGAACCCACGGTGGCCCTGAGGTGCTGCAGCTCGAGGACGTGCCGGCGCCGACCCCGGGGCCGGGCGAGGTCCGGGTCAAGATCGCGGCCGTCGCGCTCAACCACCTCGACGTCTGGGTCCGCAAGGGCGGCCCGGCCTTCCACCTCGACTATCCCCACCGGCTCGGCGCCGACGTGGTCGGCACCGTCGACGCGGTCGGGCCCGGGGTCGACGACGTCGCGCTCGGGACCCGCACCGTGGTCCAGCCTGGGCTGTCGTGCGGCCGCTGCGCCGCCTGCGTCGGCGGCGACGACAACCTGTGCCGCCACTACCGCATCCTCGGCGAGAACGCCCAGGGCGGCTACGGCGAGTACCTGGTGGTGCCGCGCATCAACCTCGCGCCGTACCCCGCCAACCTCAGCTGGGCCGAGGCGGCGTCGACGATCCTGACCTTCCTCACCGCCTGGCAGATGGTGGTGCGCAAGGCCCAGGTCACGCCCGGCCAGACCGTGCTGGTCCAGGGCGGCGGCTCCGGCGTCGGGGTCGCCGCGATCCAGATCGCCAAGCTGTACGGCGCCAAGGTCATCACCACCGTCGGCAGCGACGCCAAGCTCGCGCCGGCCCGGGCCCTCGGCGCCGACGAGGCGATCAACTACCGCACCACCGACTTCGCGGCCGCGGTCCGCACCCTCACCGGCAAGCGCGGCGTCGACGTCGTGCTCGATCACGTCGGCGGCGACGTCTTCGCGGCCTCGATCCGCGCGGTCCGGGTCGGCGGCCGGGTCGTCACCTGCGGCGCGACCGGCGGTTTCCACCCGGCGATCGATCTCCGCCACGTCTTCTTCCGCCAGGTCGAGATCCTCGGGTCGACCATGGGCCGCAAGGCCGATCTGCTGGCGCTGCTCGAGCACGTCGCCGCCGGTCGGTTGAAGCCGGTGGTCCACGCCGTGCTGCCGCTGGCCGCGGCCGCCGACGGCCACCGCCTGCTCGAGGATCGCGCCGTGTTCGGCAAGGTGGTGCTCGCGGTCGATCCGGCGGCGGCGACGTGAGCCTCATGCCCGGGCGCGCGCCATCCGCGCCGTCCGCGTTGCTCGAGGTCCGCGGCCTGGGCAAGGACTACGGCCGCCGGACCGCGGTCGGCGAGGTCGACCTCGCGATCGCGCCCGGCGAGATCGTCGGCCTGCTCGGCCCCAACGGCGCCGGCAAGACCACGACCATCTCGATGATCGCCGGGGTCCTGACCCCGAGCCGCGGCCACGCAACCCTCGCCGGCCACCGGATCGGCGCCCACGGCGACGCCGGCAAGCGCGCGCTGGGCCTGGTGCCCCAGGACCTCGCGCTCTACGACCCGCTGACCGCGACCCAGAACCTGACCTTCTTCGGCAAGCTCTACGGCCTGCACGGCGCCGCGCTGCGCGAGCGCATCGCCTGGGCCCTGGGCGTGGTCGGCCTGCGCGAGCGCGCCGACGATCACGTCAAGACCTACTCGGGCGGGATGAAGCGCCGGCTCAACCTCGCCGCCGGCATCCTCCACCGGCCGCGCCTGCTGATCCTCGACGAGCCGACGGTCGGCGTCGATCCCCAGAGCCGCCACCACATCTTCGACACCGTGCGCGGGTTGCGCGCCGACGGCCTGGCCGTGCTCTACACCAGCCACTACATGGAGGAGGTCGAGGTGCTGTGCGACCGGGTCGCGATCATGGACGACGGCGCGATCGTCGCCGCTGGCACGCTGGCCGAGCTCACCGCCCGCCACGGCGGCGCCGGCAAGGTCGAGCTGGAGCTGGCCGGCGACGACGGCGCGTTGATGGCGGCCAAGGCCATGGCCGCGCGCCACGGGCCGATCGACGGCGGCGGGACCCGCCTGCGCCTGCCGCGGCCGAGGGCGCTGGCCCCGCTGCTCGCCGATGTCGAGAGCGCCGGCGCGACCGTGGTCGCGATGCACACCGTCACCGCGGATCTGCAGGCCGTCTTCCTGGCCGTCACCGGCCACACGCTGCGTGATTGATGCTGCTCGCCGCCATCCGCAAGGACTTCCAGCTGCTGCTCCGCGATCGCGGCGCGCTGATCACGATGTTCCTCTTGCCGGTCGTGTTCATGGCGGTGTTCGGCGTGATCTTCGGCGGTGGCGGTGGCGGTCGCGGCGAGCGGCGCGCGCTGGCGCTGTGGTCGGCCGAGGGCGCCCGGCCGGCGACGGCGGTGGCCGCGCTCGAGGCGTCGCAGCAGTTCGAGCTGCGCCGGCTGGCCAGCCCCGAGGCGGTACGCGCGGCGGTGGCCGACGGCGACGTGCTGGCCGGCCTGATCCTGCCCGCCGACTTCGACCCCGCCGGCGGCCACCCTGCCGAGCTGGCCATCGACCTGGTCCTGGCGCCCCAGCTCCGGGCCCCGCTCGAGGGCGCGGTCCAGGTCATCGTCGGTCGCGCGGTGTTCCCGCCGCCACCCGGCGCCGACCGGCCGGTGCTGGTGGCGTCGTCGCCGCCCGGGATCCAGCGCGCGCTCCGCGACGTCACCGGCTTCGAGATCACCGTGCCCGGCAACGCGGTGCTGTTCGGCTTCTTCCTGGCGCTGACCGTCGGCCTGTCGTTCAGCGAGGAGCGCCGACTGGGGACCTGGCGGCGGCTGCTGGCGGCGCCGGGGTCGCGCGCGACGATCCTGCTGGCCAAGCTGGTGCCCTACCTGCTGGTCGGCATGTTGCAGTTCGCGTTCCTGTTCGCGATCGGCATCGTCGGGTTCGGGATGAAGATCGGCGGCAGCCCGCTGGCGCTGGTGGTGCTGACCGCGGCGGTGGTCGGGTGCGCGACCGCGCTCGGCCTGCTGATCGCGGCGATCGGCGGCAGCGAGCGCGGCATGGGCAGCATCGGCTCGGTGACCTTGCTGGTGATGGGCCTGCTCGGTGGCTGCATGGTGCCGCGCCTGGCCATGCCGCCGCTGATGCGCACCATCGGCCTGGCGGTGCCGCACGCCTGGGCGCTCGACGGCTACTTCGAGCTGCTGGTCCGCCAGGGCGGCGGCCTCGCCGACGTCGCGCCGCAGCTGGGCGCGCTGCTCGGCTTCGCCGCGCTGTTCGCGGCGCTCGGCGTGTGGCGCTTTCGCTTCGAGACCTGAGTGGGTTGGTCAAAATGAGATTGGCGAGAAACCGTCGGCGTTCGCTGACCAACCCACGGCTCTGAATCCGTACAGATCGGGCCGGCACTACGGTGCCGGGCCGATCGATCGACAAGGCAGGGTTGGTTTTGACCAACCCTGTGAGCGCGCTGAGCTTGGGGGCGCGCGACGCTCAGGGCTCGTCGCAGTTGGTGTCGACGCGGGCGCCGGTCGGCAGCGGCGCACCGGCCGCCACCATCACCGTGCCGAAGGTCGGCGTGGTCTGGGCGGTGGTCGCCGGCCGACCGCAGAACGAGTACTCGGCCTCGGCCTTCAGCAGCATGTCGGGGACGTCGATCTGGGTGTCGGCGCCGGTCGGGGCCGGGGCATCGACCGCGGTCGACGGGACCTGGACGTTGAACGCGAAGCTGGCGCTGGTGGCGTCGGGTGGGAACTCGACGCCCGTGATCGAGCCCTCCGCGGCCGGGGCGTCGGTGCCGAACTTCAGGATCACGAACGACAGATCCAGCGTGCGGGTGTCGGGATCGAGGGTCGCCAGGCACCGCATCCGGATGACGTCCTCGCCCGTGACCTGGGTCCGCATCCGGTGGATGGCCAGGAGGTAGGTCCCGTCGAGCCGAGGGAGGTGCCCGCTGACGTCTTCGACGCCGATGAAGGTCTGGCAGCCCGCGCTCGCGACCGCGCTGGCGGCGAGCAGACTGGCCGTGACCACGGCGCGAACCCGAACCATGATCGCATGGTAGCCGGCCCTACCGACGATCGCCAGCCGAGTCAGACGGGTCAGACCGTCGGGGCGTGCCGGAGGGGGACCAGGTTGCCGCCGCGGGCCGCCATCGGCAGCCAGCTATCGAAGGCCATGCATACGTTGCGGACCAGGTGCTCGCCGACCGCCGAGGTCGACAGGGTCCGGCGGACCGGGTCCCAGGTCGCGAGATCGGCGTCGTCGCCGGCCGCCAGCGCGGTCAGCTCGGCGGCGAAGTGGTCCTCGAACCGCACGCCCCAGGCGGCGTCGATCGGCCTTGCCTCGACCCGGCCCTCGCACATGAGCCGGGTGATCACCTGGCGGCGCAGGCGATCCTCGTCGCTCAGCTCGAGCCCGCGCTCGATCGGCAGCTCGCCCTTGCCGATCGCCTCGGCCCAGCTGCGCAGGTCGTGGTGGTTCTGCCAGTACGCGGTGCCGGTGTCGCTGATCGCGCTGGCCCCGAGCGAGATCGTGGCCGGGGCGCGGTGGGCGACGTAGCCTTGGAAGTTGCGGTCGAGCTCGCCGGTCGCCAGCGCGATCGCTAGCTCGTCCTCGGGCGCGGCGGCGTGGTCGATGCCGACCTTGACGTAGCCGGCGGCGGCGGCTCGGTCGAGCGCCAGCAGCAGCAACTCGGCCCGGGCGACGGCGCCCGGCAGCGGGCCCGAGCGCTCGACCAGCCGCTGGTGCGGGCGCTGGTCGGGCAGGTGGGCGTAGCCGAAGAACGCCATGCGATCGGGGTGGAGCAGCAGGACCTGATCGAGGGTGGCGCCGAACCGCTCCGGGGTCTGCAGCGGCAACCCGTAGATGAGGTCGAGGTTGATCGAGTCGAAGCCGACGTCGCGGGCGGCGCCGACCACGATCGCGGTCTGCTCGATCGTCTGGTGGCGGTGGATGGCGTCCTGGACCTCCGGCGCGAAGTCCTGCACGCCGACCGACATCCGGCGGAAGCCGAGCTCGGCCAGGGTCGCGATCTGCTTGACGCCGGTGCGGCGCGGGTCGAGCTCGACGTGCAGCGCGGCGTCGTCGGTGAAGCCGAGGCGGTCGCGGATGGCCGCGAGCAGGCGGGCGAGGTCGTCGTCCGACAGCACGTTGGGCGAGCCGCCGCCCAGGGACAGCTGGCCGACCGGGGCCTTGATGTTGCGGGCGACCAGGTCGAGCTCGGCAAGCAGCATGTCGACGTACGCGGTCGCGGCCTGCGGGTCGCGGGTGATCGTCACGTTGCAGCCGCAGTACCAGCACAGGCTGGGGCAGAACGGGATGTGGATGTACATCCCGATCGGCTGGTCGGGGCTGGTGGCGGTGACCCGGGCCATGCCGGCTGCGGCCTCGCGCGGGCCGAAGGTCTCGCGGAAGTGGTTGGCGGTCGGGTAGCTGGTGTAACGCGGGCCCGGGCGTGAGCGGCGGGCAAGGGCATCAGGGGATACGGTCAGCACGCCCGGACCTATTTCAAACTCCGTGCCGGCCGAGGTGCGTGTGACAACGCGGCGAGCGCGCAAGCCCTGCGCCGAGCTCCCTGGACCCTCGAACCGGGCGACCCGTTTGCACCGGGATTGGCCTCGCCGCGCCAGGTCAGGTCGAGAGGCGCAGCGCGCGGGCCAGACGCTCGAACCCCGCCACCATGCGGGCCGCGTCGTCCTCGCCGGCATCGGCGCGGGCCTGCCAGCCCGGCAAGGCCGCGGATCGCCAGCGCCAGGCCGCGTTCTGGGCGTCCCAGAGGTCGACCCGCGAGCGCATGGCGACCGCCAGCTCCGCCATCTGGGCCAGCCGGCCGAGCATCGCCGGATCCTCGGCCGCACGCTCCATTTCCTCGACCACGCGATGGAGCGCGGCGCCGGTCGCGAACGCGATCGCGGGGGTGTCGAGATCGATCTCGACCTGCTCAGCCTCGGCCAGGCAGGCCCGGATCTCGGCGACCCGGGGCGATGGTCGGGCCAGCTCGGTCAAGAGCCGGTGGCCGAGGACCTGCTCGGCGGCGGACGTGAGCAGGGCCGGCACCGGCAACCGCTCGCGCACCAGGTAGCGGACCAGCTCGGCCTGATCGTCGTACAGGCGCTGGAGTGTGGCGCTGACGTGGGCCTGGGCGTCGTCGAGGATGCGGGCGATCACCACGCCCCGCTCGCGGCCGACCAGCGCCGTCAGATCGAACCGACGGCCGAGCGCGTCGTCGTCGAGCGCGTCGACCACCGCCTCGACCTGATCGCGATCGAACGCGGCCAGCAGGCGATCGACCTGGACCGTCCAGGTCGCGTCGTCGGTGATCGGACCGACCCGGCCGCGCAGCTCGAGCCGGCCCTGGTACAGCACCGCGTAGCCGAGGTCGTCGGCGCGGCCGGTGAGCCGCGCGGTCGCCCGCACCCGGCCGAGCACCAGCCGGATCGCGCCTCGCCGCCGGCGCGCGATCATCTCGGGCGCGATGCGGTGGCCGTAGTGCTCGATCGGTCGATCGTCGCCGTCGCCGACGACGTCGAGGATCGCGTGGTGGGCGACCAGCCGCGGCAGATCGACCCGGGCCGGCACGACCTGGCGCTGCCACAGCGCGCGGCCGTCGCCGACGTCGGGCCGGTTGCTGGTCGCGGCGCTCAAACGCTCGACCAGGCCGGCCTCGAGCTCGGGGGCGCCGAGGTGGGCGGCCAGCTCGCACGCCCGCGCGGCGTAGCGGAGGATCTGCACGGTCTCGATCCCGGCGAGATCGTCGAAGAACCAGCCGCAGCTGGTGAACATCAGCAGCGCGTGGCGCCCGAGCTCGAGCAGCTCGAGCGCGCGCAGCCGCTCGCCGCCGACCAGGGCCCGGCCGGCGTGACGATGGAGGACGTCGTCGGTGCGGTCGCGGTCGAGGATGATCTCGACGTAGTCGTCGCGCGCGGCCCACGGATCGCGCAACAGCCCGATCGCCGCGGTCTCGATGACCTCGCTGATGCGGTCGCGCAGCCAGTCGAGGGCCTGGCGCAGCGGCGCCCGCCAGCGCTGGTTCCAGCCGGCGTGACCGCCGTTGCAGCCGCAGTCGCTGCGCCAGCGCTCGACCCCGTGGGCGCAGCTCCACGACGTGCCGTCGCGGATCGCGACCTCCCAGGTCGCGGGCTGGTGGGCGCGGAACTGGCCGTAGGTGGTGAGCCGCGCCCCGGCGTGGCCGCCGCGATCGATCAGCGACAGGGCCCAGGCCAGGGCCATGTCGCCGTAGCGGTGGTGGTGGCCGTAGGTCTCGCCGTCGGTGGCGATGTGGCGCAGCACCGGGGCGCCGCTGGCCTGGGCCCGCGCCCCGCCGGCGCCGTCAGCGGCCAGCAGCCGGGCCAGGCCGCTGCCGTCGTCGAGCAGGCGATCGAACGCGACCTTGCGCGACAGGTCGCCGTCGTAGAAGAACAGATCGATCGAGCGGCCCGACGGCAGCGGGCAGCGATAGACCCGGCCCGGCTCGGCGGCGGCGACGTCGCGCCAGGCGCCGCCTGGCGGGCGGACCCGCGCGGCCTGGTACGGGGCCAGCACCGTGAACGCGATGCCGCCATCGACCAGGGCCTCGAGGGTCGGGACGTCGACGGCGCACTCGGGGAGCCACATGCCCTCGGGCCGGCGGCCGAAGCGGCGCTCGAAGTCGCGCACCCCCCAGTGGACCTGGGTCCGGCGATCGCGGGCGCTGGCCAGCGGCAGGATCAGGTGGTGGTAGGCCTGCGCGATCGCCGGGCCGTGGCCCTCGAAGCGGGCCGCGCCGATCCGGTCGGCAGCGACGATCGCGTCGTGGACGTCCTTGGCCTCGCGCGCCAGCCACGACATCAGGGTCGGGCCGACGTCGAAGCTCATGCGCGCGTAGTTGTCGACGATCGCGGTGATCCGGCCGGCGCCGTCGACGATCCGGGCCCAGGCGTTGGGCCGGTAGCACTCGGCGGTGATGCGCGCGTTCCAGTCGGGGTAGGGCGCGGCCGACGGCTGCGGCTCGATCGCGTCGAGCCACGGGTTCTCGCGCGGCGGCTGGTAGAAGTGGCCGTGGATGCAGACCCAGCGCTCGGTCATGACGCGGGCTTGATCGCGCGGGTCGCGAGGTAGCACTTGAGGAACGTGTGGATCGGCTCGGGCGCCTTGGCCCAGCCGTCCTCGTACAGCCCGACGATCGCGAAGCCGGCCGCGCACTGCCCGCCGAGCTGATCCTCGAGAGTGTGGCCGAACGCGAGCGGGTAGCCGTCCGCGCGCAGCTTGGCGATCTCGGGATCGTCGGCGAGCGCGACGTCGGAGTACGGGATCGCGTACTTCATCTGCATGATGCCCTCGCGCTCGAGCGCGAGATCGGCGGTGTACACGACCGGGTTGACGAGGCCGGCCAGCAGCGCCCCGCCCGGCGCCAGCACCCGGAAGGCCTCGCGCCACACCGGCGCGATGTCGGGCACGAACGAGTTCGAGCACGGGTGGAAGATCAGGTCAAAGCTGCCATCGGCGAACGCCGACAGGTCGCGCATGTCGCCCTCGACCGTCACCAGCTCGAGCCCGTCGCGGTCGGCGACCAGCCGATCCTGACCGAGCTGGGCCGGCGAGTTGTCGAAGATCGTGACCTGCGCTCCCGCCGCCGCCAAGAGCGGCCCCTGCTGGCCGCCGCCGCTGGCCAGCCCCAGCACCCGCGCGCCGGCCAGCTCGCCGAACCACGCGCGCGGCACCGGCAAGGTCGGCGTCAGAATCACGCTCCAGTCTCCGGCCCGCGCGGCCGCCACCTGCTCGCTCGTGACCGGCCGCGTCCACTGGTTGCCGGCCCGCGCCATCGCGTCCCACGCTTGCCGGTTGTACGCGCGCACGTCCTCGATCATCGCCCGCATTCTAGCTCACAGTTGGGTCCGGTCCTCGCCGTAAGGGCACGAGCCATGCGCCTCGCCGTGGCGAACATCGCCCCGCACGGCTATGATCCACCGAGGTCATGCGCATCGACTCGATCTACCTCAAGGACGTCGGTCCCTTCGACGAGGTCACGATCGACTTCCCGGCCGGTAGGGACGACGCACTCGCCGACGTGTATCTGCTGACCGGCGAGAACGGCTCGGGCAAGAGCACGGTCCTGTACGCCATCGCCTTCTTGCTCGGCGCCGGCAACAGCTTGCCAGATCGGATGCGCGGTCCGAACTCGACCGTATGTCTGACCGCCGACGGCAAGGTCAACAAGCTCGTCGGCCGCGCGGCCGGTTCGTTCTTCCAAGCACCGACGAGTGCGCACGCCGCCTCGTCGTGGGCCGCGTTCGCTTATTCGGGCGCCAGGAAGCTCGACAGCGGTCACCTGACGGCGCTCCGGGAACCGGCTCACGATCCGTTCGACCACAGCCTGTCGTTCCACGACACCGCGAACACGCAGCACCTGGCGCAGTGGATCGCGAGTCAGGACTACAAGCGGCTCAAGGCCAAGGATGCTGGTGAGCACGCCGAGGCCGAACGGCTCCGTCGTGGCATCCACGACATCGAGGACGCGATCGGCCACATCATCGACGATGATTCGTTCGCGTTCGTTCCCCACCCGAGCCGGCTCGACATCCGGGTTCGCCGGCGAGGAAGCGAGGTCGACCTCGATCTGTTGCCGGACGGCCTCAAGGCCATCGTGAGCTGGGTCGCCGATCTGCTCATGCGGCTGGAGCGCATCCCATGGATCGACACGACCCCGCCCCGCGAGCGCCCGTTCTTGCTCCTCCTCGATGAGATCGATATTCACCTGCACCCAGCTTGGCAGCGTCGCATCTTGCCGATGGTCCAGCGGCTATTTCCGAAGGCCCAGATCATCGCGACCACCCACTCGCCCTTCGTGGTCGCCTCGGCGGCAGACGCCCGGATCATCCGCTTCGAGCTGAAGGATGGGGTGTCCACCATCGACCCGACCCTCCGTGGCACTCAGCTCGGTACCAGCGTGAGCGCGATCCAGCGGGACGTCTTCGGAGTCGAGTCGGAGTTCGACATCGACACCGAAGCGTTGCTTGCCCGGTTTCACGAGGAGAAGCGCAAGGTGCTCGCTGGTGAGACCGCCGACCGCGTGGCCGTCGATGGCCTGGGCCGACAGATCGCGGCACGCAGCGAAGAGCTGACCGCGATCATCGGATTCGAGCTGCGGCAGCTCGACCGGCTACTTGCCGCGCCGAAGCACGCTGCCGGGTGATTCGTGTACGCCTGCGTTCGCGGCCCGGCTCCGGACCTCCTCGCGCAGCACGCGCAGGCCGTCGGTGAGGACTACGCGGCTCGCCGCCGCGCGAACCCTGCGTATCGCTTTCAATGGCCTCAGCGGGAGGGGATCAAGCTGTACGTGGTCGCGCATGCCGGCCTCGACGCGATGACTGCGGGCCGGTGCGCCTACTGCGACGGCTTCCCGATCGACGCGACCGGCGAGGAGCAGATCGACCACTTTCGCCCGAAGGCGCGGCCCGAGTTCTACGCGCTGGTCTGCGCGTGGGAGAACCTGTTCCTGATCTGCACGGCCTGCAACAAGGCGAAGCTCGACCAGTGGGACGACGCGCTCCTCCGCCCTGACGTCGACTTCCATTTCTCGCGGTACTTCATGTTCGACGCCGCGAGCGGAATCCTCGAGGTGAATCCGCGCGCCTCGCGCTCCGATCAGCATCGCGCTGGCCGCACGATCGAGATCCTCGACCTCAACCGCAAGGGCGCGTGCATCGCGCGCCGGAACGCGTGGCGTGCGCTGGTCCGCGATCCGAGCGGCCTTGCCGACAGCGCGTATCGCTACCTCGCAGATCTCGGCGCAGCGTAACGGGCAACGGGCGTGCCGCTATCACCATGCCGGGGTGGTCAGGCGGCGATGGCGGCGGCGTCGAGTTGGGCGGGGTCGTCGTCGATGGCGGCCCAGATGAGGTAGACGCAGCCGAGCGGCGGGATGGTGATGGTGGCGGACGCGGGCCGGCCATGCCACGGCTCGGCGTCGGCGAGGATCTCGCCGAGGTTGCCCTGGCCGGAGCCGCCGTAGATCTCGGCGTCGGAGTTGAGCAGCTCGCGCCAGCGGCCGGGGCGGGGCAGGCCGACCCGGTAGCCGTGGCGCGGCAACGGTGTGAAGTTGCACGCGATCAGCACGGTGGGATCGCCGAGGTCGCCGTGGCGCAGGAACACGATCAGCGAGTGATCGCGATCGTCGGCGACCAGCCACTCGAGGCCGCCGGGCTGACCGTCCCGGCGGTGGAGCGCCGGCTGCTCGCGATAGACGTGGTTGAGATCGCCGAGCCACGCGGCGATGCCGGCCGGGCCGGGCTGCTCGAGCAGGCTCCACTCGAGGACGCCGTCGTGGTCCCACTCGCGCAGGGTGGCGAGCTCGCCGCCCATGAACAGCAGCTTCTTGCCGGTGAGCGCCCACTGGTAACCGTACAGCAGGCGGAGCGTGGCCCGCCGCTGCCACTCGTCGCCGGGCAGCTTGCCGAGCAGCGTGCCCTTGCCGTGGACGACCTCGTCGTGGGACAGCGGCAGCACGAACTGCTCGCGATCGGCGTAGACGGCGCGGAACGTGAGGTGGTGGTGGTGCCAGCGCCGGTGGATCGGATCCATGCGCAGGTAGTCGAGGGTGTCGTGCATCCAGCCGAGGTCCCACTTGAAGTCGAAGCCGAGGCCGCCGACCTCGGGCGAGTGGGTGACGCCGCCCCACGCGGTCGACTCCTCGGCGATGGTGCGGACGTCGGGCAGCGCCTCGTGGACGGTGCGGTTGAGCTGCTGCAGGAGCGTGATCGCGTCGCGGTCGTGGTTGGAGCCGTCGACGTCGGGGATCCACTCGCCGGGCTTGCGCGAGTAGTCGCGGTACAGCATCGACGCCACGCCGTCGACGCGCAGGCCGTCGGCGTGGAAGCGCTCGAGCCAGAACAGCGCCGACGACAGCAGGAACGAGCGGACCTCGGGCCGGCCGTAGTCGAAGATGAAGCTGTGCCAGTCGGGGTGGAAGCCGCGGCGGGGATCGCCGTGCTCGTACAGCGCGCTGCCGTCGTAGCGACCGAGCGAGTGGGCGTCGGTCGGGAAGTGGGCGGGCACCCAGTCGAGGATCACGCCGATGCCGGCCTGGTGCAGGTGATCGATCAGGCCCATCAGCTCCTCGGGCTGACCGTAGCGGCTGGTGGCGGCGAAGTAGCCGGTGACCTGGTAGCCCCACGAGCCGTAGAACGGGTGCTCCATCACCGGCAGCAGCTCGACGTGGGTGAAGCCGAGCCGGCCGACGTGCTCGGCGAGGCGCGGGCCGAGCTCGCGGTAGCCGAGCGGCGCACCGTGGTCGCGCTGGGCGCGCTGCCACGAGCCGAGGTGGACCTCGTAGATCGACCATGGCGCGTCGAGCCGGGCCCGGGCGGCGCGGTGCTGCATCCACGCACCGTCGGCCCAGTCGTGGTGGCCGCCCCACACCACCGACGCGGTCAGCGGCGGCAGCTCGGCGGCGAAGGCCAGCGGGTCGGCCTTGTACAGGTCCTCGCCGGTGCTGGTGGTGATCCGGTACTTGTAGCGGTGGCCGGGCCGGGCGCGCGGTTCGTCGCCGTCCCACGTGCCGGCGGTCGGGCGGAAGGTCAGGGGCGTGCCGTCGCGCCAGTCGTTCCAGTCACCGACGACCTCGACCCGGCGGGCGCCGGGCGCCCAGGTCGCGAACTCGACGCCGCCGCCGGTCAGCGGGTGGGCGCCCAGGCGATCGTGCAGCCGGGCGAAGGTGCCGGCGCGGAGCTGCTCGAGATCGTCGTCGGTGAGGCGCGGCATCGTCAGGCCCTGAAGCTAGCGCTCCCGGCCGCTGCTGTCGCGTCTGGGGGCAGCCTCACGCGCCGACGATCGCGGTCGCCATCAGCAGGGCCAGCAGGGCCACCAAGATCAGCCCCATCGTGAACACCGACGCGAAGGCGGTGGCGATGATCGTGGCGTGGACCCGGTGGGCGAGCGGGATCGCCGCGGCGGAGGCCTGGTGGCCGACCACGGTCGCGACCGGCAGCTCGGGGCCGAGCCGCGGTGCGAGCCAGGTCCGCAGCGCGTGCCGGTAGCTGATGACGAACACGACCACCGTCGGCACCAGGAACCCGAGCAACACCAGGGTCACGGCGGTCGAGCCCATGCCCCGAGCGTTGCGCAATCCCCGGCGCTTGCCAAGCCCCGAAGAACGTCAGGGCGTGCGCGGCTGCGGGTACGTGGTCCAGCCCTGGGTCCAGTCGTCGGGGCCGATCGCGCCGACGAAGGTCGCGGTGGCATCGAAGAACCCGTCGCTGGGCGGGGTCGCGCCGCCGGTCAGGGCCGCGGCGCCGGCGGTCGGCTTCCAGTCGGGCGCGGCCAGGGCGTTGCGTGCCGCCGGCAGGCCGGGATCGACGAAGCGGTTGTTCCAGGCCGCGGTGGTCATGTAGCCAGCCTCGTCGATGTCGTTGGCGGCCTGGGGCGGCTGCCAGTTCACTCCTCGAGCTCGTCCTCGGCCAGCCGGAGGTTGACGTCGGTGATTCCACCGGCGCGGACGGTGATGCCGCGCACCCGCTGTCGCTGATAGAAGTCGCCGGCGTAGCGCAGGGTGTAGGTGCCACGGGGCAGGGCCAGCTCGTACGCCCCGGCGTCGTCGGTGATGGTCGACCCGCCGCCGCCAACCACGGTGACCCGGATGCCGGGCAGCGGCTCGCCGGTGTCGGCGTCGACGATCCGTCCGCGGATGCCGGTGGCGCGCTCGGCCTCGCGGGCGGGCGCCTCGACCCCCGGCGGGACGTCGGTCGGTGGCGCGGCCTGGCCGAGCGCCGGTGACGCGGCTGCTGCGGTGAGCGTGCCGCACAGCGCGGCCAGCCAGTGGGACGAGGGGCGTACGACGAGGGGCATCCGGTTCGCGAGCCATGGTGGCCCGCGCGGATGGCGCCGTGATGACGTGTCCGCGACGTGTCCCCGACGTGTCGGTTGCACGGCTGCGTGACGGCGACCGCGGCGTCACCCGCGTGGCACGTCGTCGTCACGCGCGTGGCAGGTTGGTGCCACGCCACGGTCCGCTACTCCCAGCCGGAGTCGACCTCGGCGTCGGCGCCGGGGACGTCCGCGGCCGCGGGGGCCGGCGCGGCCGGCGCGGCTGCGGGTACGGGTGCGGTCGGCGCAGCGGCTGGCGCGGGGCGGCCGCCGTCGTGGGTCTCGCCCCACTCGTCGTCGAGCGCGTCGGTGAGCTCGCGGATCGCGCCGGTGACGCTCGCGGCGGCGACGGGTGCCGGCTTGATGGCGACGGGTGCCGGCTTGATGGCGACGGGCGGCGGGATGGAGGCCGGCCTGACGGCGACCGGTGCGGGCTTCTCGATCACGGGCGCCGGTGCGGGCACGATCGCCGCCGGCGGGTTCGCGGCCTCGGCCTCCCCGTCGCGTCGGCGGTCGGGGCGGTTGCGCCGCTCCGCCCGACGCTCGCCACGCTCGCGGCGCTCCGCGGCGGTGCCCTCGGTGCCGAACACGTCGCGGACCTCCGCGCACACCTCCTCGAACCGCTCGGCCTGCCGCTCGGCGTCGCGGCCGAGGACCGGGCCGATCGCGCGCCACTCGGCGCGGATCTCCTCGAGCACCTCGAGCGGGCTGCGGCCGTCGCCCTTGAACAGCGCGTTCTGGCTCATCGCCGCCTTGAGCTGCTCGGCGATGGTCGCCGGGGTCGCGCCGGCCTCGAGCGCCGAGTTGGACTCTGGCACCAGATCCGACGCCCGGCCGATGAGCTTGCTGCGCTTGCTAGCCATCGCCACCGGATCGAGCTCGGTGCCGCGCAGCGCCGGGCCGTGACCCTGGACCACCGCCCGCAGCATCCGCTCGAGCAGGTCGTTCAGCTCGGGGCCGAGATCGCCGTCGCGCTGCTGCAGCTCGATCACCTTGCGGCGCACCGCCAGGACCCGCGCGACCGCCTCGCCGTCGCCGGCGGTGGCCGCGGCGGTCACCGCGTCGAGCTCGGCCCGCAGGCCGTCGAGCTCGGTCCGCCGGGCGTTGGTCTCGGCGTCGCGCGACACGTCGCGCTTGGCGAACAGCCCGTCGCACGCCGCCCGGAATCGCTGCCACAGGCCCTCGACCGCGGCCCGCGGCACGTGGCCGATCTCCTTCCACTCTTGTTGCAGATCCTTGATCGCGCCGATGTCGGCGCCCCAACCGCGCTCGCCGGGGGCCTTGGCCACCACCGCCAGGGCAAGCTCGATCAGCCGCTCCTTGGTGGCCAGGTTGGCCTCGAGCTCGGCGTGCTGGGCGTCGAGCAGCGGCTTGCGCCTCTCGAAGAACTTGTCGCACGCGGCGCGGAACCGTTGCCACAGCTCGTCGCCCTGCTTGCGCGGCACCGGCCCGGCGGTCTTCCACTTCGCCTGCAGCTCCTTGAGCGCGGCGGCCGTGGCTTCCCAGTCGGTCGAGTCGGCCAGCGTCTCGGCCTCGGCGATCAGGGCCTCGCGGGCGACGGCGTGCTCGCCCATCTTGGCCTTGTCCTCGTCGCGCACCGTGCGGATGCGGGCGAACGCGGCGTCGGCGTGGGCCTTGAATTGCTCCCACAGCTCCTGGCTCTTCTTCTGCGGCAGCGGGCCGACCTCCTTCCAGAGCTTCTGCAGCTCCTTGAGGATGTCGAGGGTTGGCTGCTCCTCGCGCTCGGCCAGCTCCTTGGCCGCGGCCACCAGCTCCTCGCCACGCGGCACGTTGGCCCAGCGCTTCCAGTCCTCGCCCTCGCGCAGGTCCTGCAGCTTCATCACTAGCTGACCACGGACCTCGCGGTAGCGGGTCTCGAGCGCGTCGCGCTCGCCGGCCGGCGCCCTGCCGAGCTGGCCGAACGCGGTCGCGGCCTGGCCGAGCAGACGATCGATCGACTTGCCGTCGGTCGAGCCGATCAGCCCGGTCATGTCCTCGAGCAGCGCGCCCAGGCTGCGCACCAGCTGGGTGCTGCGCTCGGCCTGCTCCTGCTCACGGGCCGCGCGGGTCGCGGCCTCCTCGGTGCGGCGGGCCTGGTCCTCGGCGCGGCGGCGCTCGCGGACCTCGCGCTGGCGCTGGAACTCGGCCTCGCGCTCGGCCTTCTGCTCGTCGGTGAGTGGGCCCGGACGCAGCACGGCCATCGCGGCCAGGTTGATGACGTCGCCGTCATCGCCGTCATCGACGTCGCCCTTGGCCTTGCGCGCGGCGGCCCGCTCGGCCCGGTCGGCGGCGGCCCGATCGGCGGCCTCGCGCTTGGCCTGGGCGCCGGCCAGGAGTTCGGCCTCGCGCTCGCGGACCGCGCGCTGGGCGGCCTCGCGGTGAGCGTGGTAGCGGGCCACCGACCGCCGGAACCGCTCGTCGACCGCCGGCTCGCCGGTGTCGCCGAGGGCGGACCAGGTCTTCTCGGCGGTGCGCACGGTCTCGAGCGACACCTCCCACTCGACGCGGTCGGCCAGGGCGTCGATCGCGCGCAGGGTCTGGGCCTTCTCGGCCCGCTTGCGCAGCACGTGATCGGCGACCTTGGGTGCGCCGGCCTTCTCGATGGCGGCGACCTCGTCGATCTTCCGGCGGGCCCGCTGGCGCACCGCCTTGTTCTTGGCCTTCTGGGCCACGAGCTCGAGGATCTCGGCCGACGCCAGTCGGTCGACCGCGGCCAGCCCGAGCTCCTTGCTGGAGGTGTCGATCGCCAGGCCGCGCAGCGTCGACTCGTCGTCGAGCCGGGCCAGGGCCCGGTTGCGCAGCTCCGGCGATGTCGCCGACTTCGCGACCTCGGCCAGGGCCCGCGGATCGTGCAGCTCGGCCAGGGCCAGGCCCCGCAGGTCGATGACGGCGGCCCGGCTCGCGACCTCGGCCAGGGCCCGCTGGTCGCCGACCTTGATCAGACCCGACAGCGCGCCCCGCGCCAGGTCGGGATCGTCGTCCTGGCAGGCGCCGGTGACCCAGATGTCCGCCGCGCGGCTGCCGGCGAGATCGCGCAGCGCGTCGTCGGACTCGCGCTCGAAGATGTCGGCGAGGACGTCGACCTCCTCGAGCTTCTCGATCGCGAGCCGGCGGACCGCGGGGTCCTTGTCGGTCCGCGCGATCGTCGCCAGCAGGTTGGTGTCATCGGCCGAGAGCGCCTGCACCGCGGCCAGGCGAACCTTGATGTCGCTGCTCCGGTGCTTCGGGCGGAAGAGGTCAAGGATGCCCATGGGTCTTCTCCAAGGGCGCGAATCTAGGCAGAAACGCCGTCGCTGCTCAAGCTCCATCGCACGTCACCTCGCCGCCCGACGGTGACGGGTCTGCAATGAGGCGGTGGCCGGGCCGCCACGGTCGCGTCACCGAGCGGCGACGTGGCGCGAAGATGTCACCGGCGCGCCACGAGCCGGTCCGATGGACGTCACCGGGCGCGACCATGGTGGTCGTCGATGTTCGGCGGTTTCGAGCAGGTCCGTGACGAGCGAGCGCGCAAGCGTTGGTTCGCGTCGGCCGGGACGTCGCTGATCATCTATGTCGCGGTCGGGGTCGGCTTGCTGATCCTGGCCCGGCAGACCGTGGCCAAGGCGAAGGAGGAGCCGCCGATCGACGTCACCTTCCGGGCCGCGCCGGAGGCACCCGAGGCGGTCAAGGCCGAGGCCGCGCCGCCGCCCCCGCCGCGGCCGACCCCGCACGGCAAGCGGCCGGGCAAGGTCGCGCCGGTCCAGCCTCGGGCGATCCCGACCGACCGGCCCGAAGAGGGCACGCCGACCGGTGAGGCCGGCGGCGACGAGATCGGCACCGAGTTCGGCGACGGCGAGGGTCGCGACCCGCTGCCGCCCGCGCCGCCACCGCCGCCGCCGCCGCCCGCGCCGCCGCCGCCACCCGCGCTGCCGCCGAAGAGGGGAGCAACGCCGCGCGGCTCGCCGGCGACAAGGTGAAGAAGGTCTTCAGCCGGATCGAGATCGCCAGCCAGGAGGTCTTCGCGTTCGGTGAGAAGACGCAGGAAATCTCGAAGATCGTCGACGTGATTACCCAGGTCGCGCAGCAGACCAACCTGCTCGCGCTCAACGCCACCATCGAGGCTGCGCGCGCGGGCGAGTACGGCCGCGGCTTCGCGGTCGTCGCCGACGAAGTGCGAAAGCTCGCCGAGAGCGCGGGCCGCAGCGCCGAGCAAATCTCCAGGCTCGCGCGCGACATCTCCAGTCAGTCGGCGGCGGTCGTCGCCGCGATGAAGCAGGGCATCGATGAGCTGGCGCAGGGCCGCGAGGATCTCACCACCATCGTGCGCAGCATGGGCAGCATCACCGACACCGCCCGCGACGGCGCCGA
>JAYVSF010000881.1:0-2262 GCA_043775605.1 Myxococcales bacterium | reverse complement strand
CGACCCGACGCTTGTCGTACCAGGCGTGGAGCGACGGGAAGCTCTCGGCCAGGAACTCGGTGGCCAGCCGGGGGCCGGCCTCGCGCAGCAGCAGCTTCTCCATGTCGGCGTCGCCGCGTCCGCCCAGGGCCCAGGCCAGCAGCACCAGGTTGGTGCCGAACCGGCTGCAGCCGAGCGCGGTCTTCGACCACTCGTACAGCTCCTCGTCGGCCGGCAGCCGGTCGAGCTGGTTGCCGGCGAACGCGATCACCAGCTCGGTCAACGACAGCTCGAGCTGGAAGTAGTCGCCGCGCGGCGCGGTGTCGAGCTCGGCCCGGGCCGCGCGCGCCGCGTCGACCTTGCCCATCACCGCCAGGAGCTGCACCCGATCGAACGCGCAGACCCAGTACATCGCCCGGCGCTTGCGCTGCGCCACCGCGCCCAGCGCGCGATCGTAGAGGGCTAGCGCCTCGAGCAGGTGGCCGCGCTGCCACTCGAGCTTGCCCTTGAGGTAGTGGAGGAACGGCCGCATCGGCTCGCTGATCGAGCCGCGCTCGAGCCGCGCCACCTCGACCAGCGCCTGATCGCGGCGACCGGCCGAAGCCAGCACCAGCGCGTGACGAGCGCGCCGCCAGGCCCGGCCCTGCCGGATCATCAGCGCGCCGAAGATCGCGCCGGTCAGGAGGCCGACGAACGGCCCCATCAGCGTCGTGATCGCCGCCATGCTCAGGCCGGCGACCCCGCCCGCGCCGATCCAGCCGGCGAGCTGCTGGCGGCGGACCGCGCCCGCGCTCAGCACCTGGCCGTCCTCGTCGAGCAGCAGGACCTCGCCCGGGCGCGCATCGGCCAGCGACGTCGACACCCGCCAGGTCAGGGCGAGCGGCTCGGGGGCGGTCAGGGCGACGGCGTCGGACTCGGCCACCTCACGAGTCTACGTGAAATGGCGCCAGACGCCGGTGCCCTCGTCGGCGCTTGAGCAGGTGCTCGAGCGCCTGGGCCCGGCCGCGCCCCGGCACCGGGCCGACCACCTGGCCGACCCGCCACGGGCGTCCCGCGCGGGTGGCGCGGGCCCCGCCGGCGAGCAGCCCGTTGTGCTGGCGCAGCCGCCGCTCGACATCGACCGAGACGCCGACGTAGGTCCGGCCCCGCGCCGAGATCAGCACGTACACGTACCAGCCGCGACCGTCGGCCGCGGGGTGCGGCCCATGACCAAGCGTCACGTCTCGACCCTAGCTGGTCCGGGTTGCCGCAGCGCGTTTTTTGCCCCCGCGGCCGTCGGTGGGATCGGCAAGGATCTGCTAGCTTGGGCGCCGCGTTCGGCCGCCTCGCGGCATCACATGGACGAGGCCCTGCCCCCGCTGATGGAGCCCCAAGTCATGACCGGAACCACCGCCAAGATCACCCTGCCCGATGGCAAGGAGACCACCCTCCCCGTCGTGACCGGCTCGGAGAACGAGCACGCGCTCGACATCCGCGCGCTCCGCGCCCAGACCGGCTACATCACGCTCGATACCGGCTACATGAACACCGGCGCGGTCCAGAGCGCGATCACCTACCTCGACGGCGAGCAGGGCATCCTCCGTTATCGTGGCTATCCGATCGAGGAGCTGGCCGAGAAGTCGACCTTCGTCGAGGTCAGCTACCTGCTCATCAACGGCAAGCTACCCAACACCGCCGAGCTCGCCGAGTTCAGCCGCAAGCTGACCCGCCACTCGATGATCCACGAGGGCATGCGCCACTTCTTCGAGGGCTTTCCGCCCGGCAGCCACCCGATGGCGGCCCTGTCGGCGATGGTCACCTCGCTGTCGGCGTACTACCCCGACTGCCTCGACAAGGACGCGCCGATGGAGCTCCATCTGACGCGCATCCTGTCGAAGGTGCGGACCATCGCGGCGTTCTCGTACAAGAAGTCGATCGGCCAGCCGATCATGTACCCGCGCAACTCGCTGAGCTACTGCGCCAACTTCCTGCACATGATGTTCGCGGTCCCGGCCGAGCCGTACGAGCCCGACCCGATCGTGGTCAAGGCGCTCAACCAGCTGCTCATCCTCCACGCCGACCACGAGCAGAACTGCTCGACCTCGACGGTGCGCATGGTCGGCAGCTCGGACGCCAACGTCTACGCCGCGGTCGCCGCCGGCATCCTGGCGCTGTGGGGCCCGCTCCACGGTGGTGCAAACCAGGCCGTCATCGAGATGCTCGAAGGCATCCAGAAGAGCGGCATCAGCTACAAGCAGTTCCTCGAGGACGTGAAGTCCAAGAAGGACAACACGCGGCTCATGG
>JAYVSF010000880.1:0-4594 GCA_043775605.1 Myxococcales bacterium | reverse complement strand
GGCGTCGATCACCAGCACGACGACGTCGGCGCGCTGGATCTGGCCGAGCGCCATGCTGACCGCGAGCTTCTCGACGTCGTCCTCGATGCGGGCCTTGCGCCGGACCCCGGCGGTGTCGACCAGGACGTAGTCGCGACCGCCGAACGTGAGCGGGCTGTCGACCGGATCGGTGGTGGTGCCGGGCTCGTGGTGGACGAGCGAGCGCTCCTCGCCGAGGAGCCGGTTGGTCAACGACGACTTGCCGGCGTTGGGCTTGCCGAGGAACGCGATCCTGACCGGACCGTGGCTGCCGTCGGCGCGCGCCAGCCGCTCGCGCTCTTCGCCGCGCGGCCGGAACGACGTGCGCTTCGGATGATGGTGCAGCGGCGCCTTCGGTCCACCTGGCTCGGCGTCGGATTCGGCCTCGGCGTCGGATTCGGCGTCGGATTCGGCGTCGGCGTCGAACTCGGTCTCCGCCTCGACGAACTCTTCGTCCCCGACCCTGCGATCGTCGATCTCGCCATCGTCCTCGGCCGCGTCGTGCTCGGTCGGATGCACCGGCGTGATGCCGAGCAGCTCCACCATCGCCTCGAGCATCGTGTCGACGCCGCGGCCGTGCTCTGCCGACACCGCGTACGGTTGGCCGAGCCCGAGCCCGTAGAACTCGCCGACCTGCGGATCGCGCTTGGGTCCGTCGATCTTGTTGACCGCGAGGATGATCGGCTTGCCGGTGGCGCGGACCTGGCGCGCGACGTCGGTGTCGAGCGGGGCCAGGCCGCTGGCGCCGTCGACCACCAGCAGCAGCAGGTCGGCCTCCTCGATCGCCCGCCAGGCCTGGCGATGGATGCCGGCGCCGATCACGTCGCCCTCGGCCGACGGGTCGAGGCCGCCGGTGTCGATGACGTCGAAGCCGGCGCCGAAATAATCGACGGTGCCGTAGCGACGATCGCGGGTCAGCCCGGCGCGGTCGTGGACCAGGGCCGGTCGGCCCCCGACCATGCGGTTGAACAGCGTCGACTTGCCGACGTTGGGGCGGCCAACGACGGCGACGCGGGGGCGACTCGGCGCCGGTGAGGTCTTCATTGATCGGCTCCGTAACCCAGGCGGCGCAGGCCCGCCTCGCCCTGGGTCCAGTCGGGGACGACCTTGACGAACAGGGACAGGTGCACCTTGCAGCCGAACAGGTCGCCGAGCGCGGCCCGGGCCGCGATTCCCAGCTCCTTGATCCGCGCGCCACCGCGGCCGATCACGATCGCCTTCTGCGACTCGCGCTCGACGATGATCGCGGCGCCGATCGCGAGGTCGCCGCTGTCGCGCTCCTCGAAGGCCTCGATCACCACGCCGGCGGCGTAGGGCAGCTCCTGGCCGAGCTGATGGTAGAGCTGCTCGCGCACCAGCTCGGCAGCGAGGAAGGCCTCGGCGCGGTCGGTGACCATGTCGGCCGGGAACGCCAGCGGGCCGACCGGCAGCTTGCCCGCGATCAGCGCGACCAGGTGCTCGACACCGTCACCGAGCTTGCCGGCGATCGGCACCACGTCGGCCGGATCGGCGGGCCGGCGCTCCCTGCCCCATGCGTGCCAGGCTGCCATCAGCGGCAGGAGGTCGGGCTTGGCCAGACGATCGATCTTGTTGAGCGCGACGATGACGGCCTGGCCGGCGGCGGCCTCGGCGAGGTCCGCGGCGTCGGGCTCGGACAGCCGCGCCGGATCGCGACCGCGGCGATCGGAGGCGTCGATGACCAGCAGCGCGACGTCGCTGTCGTTGACCGCGCCCAGCGCCTGATCGCGCATGAACCGGCGCAGGGCGCCCTTGCCGCGCTGGATGCCGGGGGTGTCGACGAAGCACAGCTCGACCGCGGCCGGGGTCAAGGTCGCGACCTCGGTGCGATGGATGCCGAGGATGCGGTTGCGGGTGGTCTGCGGCCGCGGCGACACCGCAACCAGATGACGGCCGAGGATCCGGTTCAACAAGGTTGACTTGCCGACGTTGGGCAGGCCGACGATGGCGCAGGTGCCGGCGTGCGCGGTCGGGGGCGGAGCCCCGTCGGTGACGCTGGCGGGGTCAACGGACATGCGGCCCGCCGTATAGCGCGCGGGTGCGCCGGGTACAAGCTCGCACCGGATCGGTCGGGGCCGGCGGCGACGGCGCGGGCGACGCTGGCGAGCCTTGGCGAGCGATCCTCGAGTTAAAAAGAGGCCCACCGGCGCCGGGCTCGCTAGGGTCGACCCGTGCCGGTGTTCGCCCTCGTCTGCGCCGTGGTCGCCCTGGCTGCCTGCTCGCTGCCCGGGGTCGGGCTGTTCGTCGCGATGGGCACCGGCGTCGCCAGCGTCGGGCTGGGCTGGATCGGGTTCACGCGGCGACGGGCGCCGGGGCCGCGCCGGCTGCTGGCCGCGACCGCGCTCGCGCTGGGCGGGCTCGCGCTCCTGCTGGCGGCGGCGCGGTACGCGGTCACGCTGATCGCGCTGTCGCAGCTGGTCGGCGCGCTGTCGTAGACCGTGAGCGGTCGCCTAGGCTCGCGTGGCCCCGGCCGCGCGCGTATGCTGCGGCGATGGGACCAGCCCGCCGCCACGCGAACCCGGACCGCCAGCCGCGGGGCCGGCGATGAGCTTGGTCGAGGTCGTGGCTCGCGCGCCGCGCCGAGTCCTCGACGACGCCGCCCGTCGCAACGCCACCGTCACGCTGATCCTGATGTCGGGCAAGGAGCTGACCGGCGTGGTGATGGCGGTCGGCGCCGACGCTGGCGAGGCGGTGGTCGCGATCGCGCTCGACGATCGCGCGCGGCGGCCGATCGCGCACCTGCGCCTCGACGCGGTGGTTGGCGTGATCGTCGACGAGCAGCTGGCCCACGCAGGCGAGCCGCCGGCCGACGATCGCTGAAGGCTGATGGTGCAGGTTCCGCGTCGCCGCGTCAGCTGCGCGACATCCACAGCACCGCGAGCGCCGCGGTGACCATGGCCACCGTCACCGCCAGGCCGCGGAGTCGCGCGCGCTGGTCGACGCTGGCGAGCTGGTCGAGGTCGACGATGCGGCGCTGCTCGGTCGCGATCGCGGTGTCGAGCTCGTCGACATCGGCCAGAGCCTGGCCCAGCTCCGCGAGGCGGTTCCGCATCAGCGCCTCGCCCAGCGCCGCCAGCCGGGCGTCGCGCGCGGTGCGTGCGAGGTCATCGCCGGTGCGGGGACCGGGTGCGCGGTGCCCGGCCTCGAGCTGCGCGGCGCGCGTCGCCGCGATCGTGGCGAGCTGAGGTGCGAGCGCGGCCAGCTCGCCGTCGAGCCCGGGACGCTCGCGGGCCACGATCGCGCGGTTGGCGCGGCCGCTGACCAGCTCGGCGTCGAGCCCGGCCCGCTCGCCGCTGGGACGGCGATCGCGGGCGGCGAGGAGTCGCTCACGGGTGGCGTCGAGCCGCGCTAGCTCGGCGTCGAGCGCGGTCTGCCGGCGATGGACCCGCGCGGCCTCGCGCTCGAGCGCCGCCTCGCGCGTCGCGAGGTCGGCCAGGGCGCGCTCACGAGTGGAGCGCTCGCTGTGGTCGCGGTCGAGGACCGCCAGCGCGACCCGGGCATCGTCGAGGGCCGGGTTCTCGAGCGCGGCGGTGCTGAGAGCCTGCGCGGCGAGCGCGATCACCGAGCGCTGGCGACGGGCCTGGATCTCGGTCAGGCGGCGGATGAGCGCAGCCCGCTCGCTCCGGGCACGCGACCGTCCCGCACCCCGCCCATCGTCCGCATCCCTCACCCCGCGGAGGTTACACCCGCAGCCGGTCGGTCTGTGCGGCAACCTGATTGGCATCGACTGGCAATCAGGTTGACATTGATGGAACTGCTGTCATTCTAGGAACGTGGAGCGGGAAGCGGTCGACTCCCGGTACGACTTGCTCGAGCGCCTGGGTGGCGGCGGTCAGGGCGAGGTGTGGGCGGTGCTGGATCGCCACCTCGGCGGCCAGCGGCTGGTGATGAAGACGGTCGGAGCCGCGGCCGGCAGCGCGGCGCAGCTCGCCCTCGAGTTCGAACGACTCGGGGCGCTGGTGCACCCGGCCCTGCCCCGGGTCCACGACCTCGGCGTGCTCGCCGCGCCGCTCGGCCCGCTGCCGGCGGGCACGGTCTACTTCACCGCCGAGGAGATCGTCGGCACGCCGCTCGATCGAGCGCTGGCGGCGGCGCCCGCCGGCGAGCGCGCGCGGCTGGCGTGGATCGCGGCGATCGACGTCGCGTCGGCGCTGGCGGTGTTGCACGCCGCCGGGCTGTGCCACTGCGACGTCACGCCGGCCAACGTGCTGGTCACCGGCCGCGGCGTCGGGGCCCGCGCCGTGCTCATCGATCTCGGGCTGTCGACGGCGCGCGGCGTGAGCGGCCTGGCCCGCGGGACGCTGCCGTTCATGGCGCCCGAGGCGGTGCTCGGCGTGGTCGACCCGCGCGGCGACCTCTGGGGCCTGGGCGCGACCTTGTTCGCGGCGATCCGCGGGGGTGGGCCGTTCGCCGACACCGGCGATCGCGGCGCGCTGGTGCGGGCCATCCTGCGCGATCCGGTGCCGGCGCTCGACGAGCGCGAGGCGCCCGGGCTGGCCGGGTTGATCGCGCGGCTCATGGCCCGCGAGCCGACCGCGCGGCCGGCGTCGGCGGTGGC